>NZ_CAJMXC010000054.1:0-13213 GCF_905219715.1 Olsenella sp. CU969 | reverse complement strand
AACGGGTACGGCGATCCGTAGGGCTGCGGGGCGCTGTAGGGGGCCGCGGCCGCCGGGGGCTGCGTCATGGGCACCGGGTTGCCCGTGGGCGCCCCGGCCTGGGCCGCGTAGGGGGCCGCGGGGGCCTGTGCCGGCCACACGTCCCCCTCGGCCGCCAGGGAGATGGTGACCACGCAGCCGCCCTGGATGTTGTCCTCGATGGTGAGGGAGCCGCCCTTGTCCTCCATGTACTGGGAGGCGTAGGGCAGGCCCGAGCCCACGCCGCGGATGTAGCGCTTCATCTCCTCCGTGGCGCTCGACGTGCCGTACTCCAGGGCCAGGCGCTTGTCGGCGATGCCGGGCCCCTGGTCGGAGAAGCGGATCGTGTCTCCCCCGTCGAGGATGGAGACCGTGGGGGCGGTGAAGTAGGCGTNGACGAGGTTCTCCACGCACTCGCGGATGACGGTGAACGGGATGGACCCGCCCTGCTCCTTGGCGAGGCGGTTGACCGTCGCGGTGNCCTCCTCGAGGTANGTGCGCACGTCGGAGGGCCCCACCACGACCACGCGGGGCGCCGCCGCGGCGTCGTCGTAGACGGCCACGCGCGTCGGGCTGCGGACCTCCATGGCCCCCTCGGGCGCTTGGGGCGCCCCTTCGGGCCCGTTCTCGACGAACGGATAGAACGAATCGGCCATGGAGGTCTCGCTTTCGACAGTATTTCGTCGGGTGTTGAAATCTTGCGGTGGATTTCTTTCGTTGCGGAAGTCGTGTTTTCAACAAGGGGTGAAATGCTGTTGAAAACCGTGAATCCCGGTGCAATGGACCGCGCAAACCCATAGTATCCGATGGCGTTTTTTCATGGACCGCGAACGGTTTCTTTCACCGTGCGGAACACGATGCATGATTGCGCGGGGACGGTGGGCATACTCCGTCGCCCCCGTTCACGTGGTCTTTGTGTGACAATTGACAGTTCGTGAAGGTGGCTCCTACAATCGTGGAGCTTGTGCTGCAACCAACCGCAGCTAGAACGCAGTATCCAGGAGGGTTTCCCAATGAAGCGTACGTACCAGCCCAATAAGCGGAAGCGCGCCAAGTGCCACGGCTTCCGTTCCCGCATGGCCACTTCCGCCGGTCGTAAGGTGCTCGCCCGCCGTCGTGCCAAGGGCCGCAAGCGCCTCACCGTGTCCAAGACCCGCCCCCGCTAAGGCCTCCTCTCCGTGAGNACGCTCNAGTCGGCCAAGGCCTTTGAGCGCGTCTTCAAGAANGGGCGCCGCGGCCGATCGCCGTTCGTCCGCGTGTCGGTGCTGGCGTGTGAGGGACCGGAGCAGCCGANCGTCGCGTTCGTGGCGCCCAAGCGGCTCGGTAACGCGGTCTATCGCAATCGCTGCAAACGCGTCTTGAGAGAGGCAGCCCGCGCGAGCGGGCTGCCTCTGCTTGGCTATGACGTCATTCTCTTTGCGACGGACCGCACCCANGACGCCTCCCCCGAGGAGCTTCGGCGGGGCCTTCGTTCCGCCCTCGCCAAGGCAGGTGTGGGGGCGCTCCGTGGAGATGAATAGGCGGAGTATTGCGGCGCGAATACTGTTGAAGATATTCTTGGGCTACCAGCGTTACATCTCTCCCCTGCTCCCGGCGTGCTGCATCTACCGACCGACGTGCTCCCAGTACGCCGTCGAGGCCGTGCGACGCTACGGGGCCCTCAAGGGCGGGTGGCTGGCCGTGCGACGCATCTGCCGGTGCCACCCCTTCCACAAGGGCGGCTACGACCCGGTTCCCTGACCGCAACTATCTAAGGAATTACACCTATGTGGGAATGGTTCATCGGCTTTCTGACCCAGGTCCTGGCCGGTATCGCCGGCTTCTGCGGCGACTGGGGTCTCGCCATCATCCTGCTCACGTTCATCATCCGTATCCNGCTGACGCCGCTCACCATCNNGTCGACCCGCTCGTCGGCCCAGATGCAGGTGCTGCAGCCCCGCATGATGGAGATCCAGGAGCGCTACGCTGACGACCCCGTCCGCCAGCAGGAGGAGCTCCGCAAGATCTACTCCGAGCACAAGTTCAACCCCCTCGGCGGCTGCCTGCCCCTGTTCCTGCAGATGCCGGTCTTCTTCGCACTCTTCACGGTGCTCAAGAACGTGCCGTCCGGCGCGCNCTTCTACAACATTCTCCCCGCCCTCGACGGCTCCTGCGCGGGTGTGCTCGCCTCCGGTGGCATCGGCGCGGCTTGGGTGTACATCCTGCTCGATGTGCTCTTCGGCGCCCTGACCTTCCTGCCCATGTACCTCAACACCCGCAACTCCGCGGCCGGGCAGCAGCAGTCCCAGACGCTCGTCATGGGCGTGGTCATGGCCGGCATGATGATGTGGTTCGGCTGGACCGTGCCCGTCGGCGTGGTGCTCTACTACAACACCTCCGCCGCGTGGGGCGTCATCCAGCAGCTCTTCATCACCAACCGCATCATGGAGAAGTTCAAGAAGGAAGAGGAGGAGCGCCTGGCCAACGCCCCCGTTCAGGTGAACGTGGTGCGCAAGGAGAAGGCCCCCCGCCCCCGCAAGAAGTCCTAGACAGAGTCGAAGTCGTCTGAACGAGGCACGGGCAGAGCACCGTGCCTCGTTTTGTATCAATGGAAGGAGATCCCATGGACCCCCAGGAAATCATGGACACCGAGGGCGAGGCCCTGGAGGAGGCCCTCGATGCTGCCGTCGACTTCGAGGCGGTCAAGGCCCACTTTGTGGAGAACGGCTCCATCGACGACGCGGAGGTCGACGCCGTGGCCGACCTCTCCGTGAGCTACCTGCGTCAGCTCCTNNCCTGCTTCGGCGAGCACGATGTGGTGATCGACGAGTATGAGGGCGACGNGGGTGAGCTCATCCTCGATGTCTCCCAGGGTGACCTCGCCATCCTCCTTGGCCGCCACGGTCGCACCCTGGAGGCGCTCCAGCAGATCCTCTCGTCCCTCGTGAACAGGCAGCTGGGCTTCCATTACCCNGTGGTCGTGGACATCGAGGGGTACCGCGAGCGCCGTCGCCGCAAGGTCCGCGATATGGCCCGCCGTGCCGCGGACCGCGCCAAGCGCTCCGACAAGCCCGTGTCCCTCTCCCCCATGAGTGCCTACGAGCGTCGCCTCGTGCACATCGCGCTCCGCGACGACCCCGAGGTCTCCACGCATTCCGAGGGCGAGGACCCCGACCGGTACGTGGTGGTGGAGCCCGTCGACGACATCGATAGATAATTTGGTGCATACTTGGGTCAGCCCGCGTCTTTAAAGGAGAGCCCGCATTCCGGTGCGGGCTCTCCTCTTTCTATGGCAAGGTGGGGCCGGTGCGGCGGGTTCGTCCGTGCCAGATTTCGGTGGTTCGTCGGTTCTTGGCAGGGAGCGTGCATCATGGAGAAGGACACTGTCGGCGGCGTGGGCCGGGCTATGCTCGACCGCAGGCTGGGCGAGTTGCTTGCTTCCCAAGGCGTCGCCTGCACGGAGGGCCAGAGGACGCTCCTCCTCGACCACCTTGACCTGGTGCTCGAGAAGAACAAGGTCATGAACCTCACCCGCATTACCTCCCCCGAGGACGCCCTGGTGCTCCACATCCTGGATTCCCTGCTGTTGGAGGAGGAGGTCGCCAAGACCGACGGCCCGGTCCTGGATATCGGGACCGGTGCCGGCTACCCAGGGATTCCTCTGGCCGTCATGGAGGACCGCCCCTTCGTCCTGATGGACTCGGTGGGCAAGAAGGCCCGTGCCGTGGCCGAGTTCGCCGACGCCATGGGGCTCGGCGCNGTGGGGACGACGCGGGAGCGGGCCGAGAGCTATGCGGTCGACCATAGGGGCGAGTTCGGTGCCGTGGTTGCCCGAGCCGTCGCCCCCCTGGGGGTGTTNGTGGAGTACGCCCAGCCGCTCCTGTCCAAGGGCGGCCGCCTCGTTGTGTCGAAGGGGCGACTCTCTGACGAGGAGCTCGGTTCTGGGCAGAAGACGGCGGAGAAGGTCGGTATGAGGCTCGTTTCACGTGAAACACTCAGCCTTCCCGAGGGCATGGGGCACCGGGAGCTCGTTGTCTACGAAAAGGACGGCCACTCCTTCNTAAAGCTCCCCCGTCCCGTCGGAGAGGCAAANAGCAAGCCCCTTGCCTGAGTGGNCCATCGCTCTCCCACTGGGCTCGGCAGCCTGTTTCACGTGAAACATAGCTCAGGGGCGCTGGGCGGCCATTCGGCCGGCGCGCAATCGCTTGCCATATGTTACATGTGAAACATCGTGGGCGTCGCTGTCACCGTAGCTTCCTGTTTCACGTGGAACGTCAGGGCACCTGCCGTCTGTATACTTGCCGTAGTGAAGCGTTGGGGTCGCGGTAGACAGGAGGAACGGTGCCGTATACGGAGGAAGATTGCAGCGGTCAGGAGCACTCGCCCGTGGTCTTGGCCATCATTAACCAGAAGGGCGGTGTGGGTAAGTCCACCACCGCCGTCAACCTCTCTGCNGCCCTCGGAGAGGCNGGAAAGAAAGTCCTCGTCGTGGACCTGGACCCACAGGGCAACACCACGAGCGGTTACGGCATCGAGAAGNAGGACCTGACCAGCNACGTGTACGACGCGCTGCTCCAAGACCGCCCCATGGACGAGGCTATCGTGGGCACTGTCGAGGAGAACGTCTCCATCGTGCCCGCCACCATTCAGCTGGCCGGTGNCGAGATCGAGCTTGTGAGCCGTATGGCCCGTGAGTCTATCCTCAAGAACGCCCTCGAGGACGTGAAAGGCAGCTATGACTACGTCTTCATCGACTGCCCACCGTCCCTGGGCCTGCTCACGCTGAACGCCCTTACGGCCGCCGACGGCCTGCTCATCCCTATCCAGTGCGAGTACTATGCGCTGGAGGGCGTCACCAAGCTCATGGAGACCACCTCCATGGTCCAGAAGAGCCTGAACCCGGCCCTCGACATCTTCGGTGTCCTGANGACCATGTACGACAAGCGCACCACGCTCTCCAACCAGGTCGTGGCCGAGGTCCGTCGCTTCTTTGGCGACCGGGTCTTTGAGNCGGTGATCCCGCGCAGCGTCAAGCTAAGCGAGGCGCCGTCCTACGGTCTTCCCATCACCCAGTACAACCCTACCAACAAGGGTGCCGTCGCATACACGGCCCTTGCCCAGGAGGTGATCGACCGTGGCTAAGAAAACAGGTCTGGGAAAGGGCCTCAACGCCCTCATGGCCGAGTCGTCGGCCGAGGTGGGCAAGGAGACCGAGGCCACCCTTCCCATCTCCAAGGTCAAGCCCAACCCGGACCAACCCCGCCAAAACTTTGACGAGGAGGCCCTGGAGCAGNTGGCNNACTCTATCAGGNANCACGGCGTGNTCCANCCCNTCCTCGTGCGCAAGGTGGGACGCGAGTACCAGATCATCNCCGGCGAGCGCCGCTACCAGGCGTCGAAGCTGGTAGGCCTCACGGAGGTGCCCGNGCTCGTGCGCGAGGTAGACGACGACGCGGTCTTCTCCCTCGCCCTCATCGAGAACCTCCAGCGCAGCGACCTCGATCCCATCGAGGAGGCCCGGGGCTACCGGCAGCTCATCGAGTCCCAGGGCCTCACCCAAGAGGGGTTGGCGAAGATCCTCTCCAAGTCGAGGCCGGCCATCGCAAACGCCCTCCGTCTANTGGACCTCCCTGACGAGGTGCAGGTACTCCTCTGCGAGCGCCTGCTCACCCCGGGCCACGCCCGGGCCATCCTCGCTGTGCCGAGCGAGGAAGGGCGAATCAAGCTCGCCCGCAAGGTCGTGGAGGAGAATCTGTCGGTGCGTCAGACAGAAACCCTCGCACCGTTGTTTTCTGGCACGGAATCACCCAAGCCGATCCGGCCCCCTGCGCCCCAGGCCTTCAAACGTGCGGCCCGACGCCTGCGCATGGCCCTCGACACCACCGTCAGGGTGAAGCAGAGCCGGGGAAAGAACCGCATCGAGATTGAGTTCAAGGACGAGGAGGACCTCAAGCGCCTCATGGGGCTCCTCGCCGCCAACGGAGAGGATGGTGCCCATGCGTAGGTCCCTTGGGATGTTCGTGGTGACCGGTGTGGNTGTGGGCGGGGCCGTGGCCGCCTTCATGGTGCTGCTGACCCCGCAGGCCCGGGGAAACCTGACCTCGACGGCCAAGCGGGTCGTGGAGGTGGGCCGTTCCATGGCCGAGCGCTTCTCCGGCGACCCCGGTGCCGCCCGGGACGCCGCTCGCCTCGAGGCCAACCGGGCCTGGATCGAGCGGCAGTGGGAGGAGGCCGGCTACTAGCCCCCTGGCCCCTCCCCACCGGCCGTCACGGCAACGACGTGCAGCGAACGGGCCTCCCCGCCGCATCGGCTGGGAGGCCCGTTCTCCTTTGGACCGCTCTGTCCCGTGCGTCCTAGCGCAGGCGCTGCTTCAGCTGCCCGCAGGCGGCGTCGATGTCGGTTCCTCGGCTGCGGCGCACGGTGGTCTCCACACCCACGCCCTCGAGCACCTTCACAAAGCGGTCGATGCGCTCCTCGGACGAGGGCTTGAGCTTGGAGCCGGAGTGCTCATTGAANGGGATGAGGTTCACGTGGCAGAGGGTGCCGCGGCAGAAGTCGACGAGGGCGTCCAGGTGCGGCTCGTCGTCGTTGACGCCGGCGATCATGGCGTACTCGTAGGTGGGGCGACGGTGGGTCTTCTCGGTGTAGTCCTTCATGACGTCGTGAAGGCGCTTGAGGCTGTGCTTCCTCACGCCCGGCATGAGGAGGTTGCGGGTCTCGGGCACGGCGGAGTGCAGCGAGAGGGCCAGGCCGAACTGCTCGGGCTCGGAGGCGAAGCGGCGGATCTGCGGGACCACGCCGCAGGTGGACACCGTGATGTGGCGGGCGCCGATCCCCAGGCCGTCCTCGCTGTTCATGAGCCGCATGGCGGCGAGGGTCTCGTCGTAGTTGTTGAAGGGCTCGCCCTGGCCCATGAGCACCACGGAGGTCACGCGCTGGCCGAAGTCCTGCCCCACGTGGGCGGCCTGGGCGTAGATCTCGTCGGCCGTGAGGTTGCGGGTGAACCCGGCCTCCCCGGTGGCGCAGAACCGGCAGCCCATGCGGCAGCCGGCCTGGGTGGACACGCAGACGGCGAGGCGGTCGCCGTTGGGCATGCCCACGCACTCCACCGACAGGCCGTCGTCGAAGGCCAACAGGTACTTGCGNGAACCGTCCAGGGATTCCTGGCGCGCGACCTCGGTCACGCCGCCGAGCGTGGCCACATCGGCCAGCTGGGCGCGGAGGGCCTTGGAGAGGTTGGTCATCTCGTCGAAGNAGCGCACGTTCTTGTGGCGTACCCAGTCCTCCACCTGCTTGGCGCGGAAGGAGGGCTGGNCGATGGACTCCATGAAGGCCACGANCTGGNCGTGGTCCATGGCGNNGAGGTCGGCCTTGGGGCCGCGCCACGCGGGGGTGGCGTTCTGTTCCGCGTTCTCGCGGCTGGGGCTTGTGGGCTGGGTTTTCTCGGGCATTCTGGCACCTGATCCTATGGGAGAGGGTGGGTGGAGTATCCTCGACTCCGGTACCTGCGTACCGTCCCAGTCTACCCGTTCATGCAAGCCCGATCGGAGCCCCTATGAGCAGCAACGACGTCACCAGATCCCATGTGTGCCTCCTGTGGGGGGGTTGGGCCGACGAGCGCGACGTGAGCCACAGCTCCGCCGTCGCCGTGCAGGGCGCCCTCGCCGAGGCGGGGTTCGAGTCCGTTGACCTGGTGGACGCGGCCGACCCCGAGTTGGGTGTCAGGCTTTCCACCGGTGCCTACGACGTGGCCTTCATCGCCATGCACGGCAAGTACGGCGAGNACGGCTGCATCCAGGGCGTGCTCGAGGTGCTGCATATCCCCTACACCTTCTCCGGCGTGGTGGCGAGCGCCACGGCTGCCGACAAGGACCTCGCCAAGCTCGTGTACCGCGACGCGGGCATCCCCTGNCCNGCTGGCATCTGCGTGGCGCGCGGTGAGGAGGTCGACACCGAGGCCGTGGTGGCCCGGTTGGGACTCCCCCTCTTCGTTAAGCCGGTGCTCAACGGCTCCAGCTACGGCGTCACCCGCGTGACCGAGATCTGCCAGCTGGCGGACGCCATCGCGGTCGCCCACGAGTCATCCGACCGCGCCCTCGTCGAGGAGTGCGTCACCGGCACCGAGATCACCGTGCCGGTCATCGGCAACGGCGAGCCCGAGGCCCTGCAGATCGTGGAGATCGTCACCGGCGCCGAGTTCTACGACCTCAAGGCCANGTACGAGCCCAGCGAGCTGCACCACGTGATCCCCGCGCGCCTGGACCCCGCGGCCTACGTGCGCGCCCAGGAGCTCGCGGTGGCCGCCCACAAGGCCCTCGGCTGCTCCGGCTGCTCCCGCAGCGACTTCATCGTCNNCGACGCCGGCGAGCCCGTGCTGCTCGAGACCAACACCATCCCCGGCATGACCGAGCGTTCCCTCCTGCCCGACAGCGCACAGCGCTCCGGCATCCCCTTCCCCGAGCTGTGCCGCCGCTTCGTGGAATGGGCCTTGGAGGAGGGCGCGGGTCGTCTNTAACGTCCCTCCGCCGTCAAAAGGAGCCCCGTGAGCACCACTTCCGAGCCCCGCACCGTCGACGACCTGCTCATGGCGGGCACGCCGATGGCCGTCGCCGACCTGTACCGGTCCCTCGCCGACAGGGCGGCCGACCCTGCTTGCGACTTCGGACCCATCGAGGAGGACGTCGTCGTCCTCGACACCGAGACCACTGGCCTGTCGTTCAAGGACTGCGAGCTCATCGAGGTCGCGGCGGCNCGTCTGAGCGGACGGGAGGTGGTGGACCGCTTCGAGTCGTACGTGAGGCCCTCCAGGCCCATCCCGCCNGAGATCGAGTAGCTCACCGGCNTCACCAACGCCATGGTGGTGGATGCCCCGGGTGCCGAGGAGGTCGTGGCCAGGCTCGCCGACTTCGTGGGCGGCTGCCCCGTCATCGCGCACAACGCCACGTTCGACCGCACGTTCGTGGAGAAGGTCCGCGGCGGCTCCGAGGTCTCGGACCTCTGGATCGACTCCCTCGCCCTCTCCCGCATCGCCCTCCCCCGTCTCTCCAGCCACAGGCTCCAGGATCTCGCCCGCGTGTTCGGCTGCCCATCGGTGTCCCACCGGGCCATGGACGATGTCGAGGCCCTCGCCGGCATGTGGCGCGTCATCCTCTGCGGCCTCGCGGCGCTTCCGCCCGGCCTCGCGGGCCAGCTGGCCTCCATGCACCCGGAGGTCGACTGGCCCTACCGGCCGCTCTTTGCCTATATCGCCGGCGAGGAGGGCACGCAGGTGCCCTTCTCCCTGGTGCAGGTGCGCCGCGACCTCGTGCGTGCCCAGCGGATGCAGGTGAAGGTGGACGCCAAGGACCGTCTCTGCGACCCGGTGACGGTGCCGAGGGGCGAGCTCGAGGCGGCATTTTGCGAGGACGGCGTCGTGGGGTCGTTCTACGAGGAGTTCGAGCCCCGGCCCGCGCAGAAGGCCATGGCGCAGGCGGTCAACGAGGCGCTGGCCACGTCCACCGACCTCGTGGTGGAGGCGGGTACCGGCGTGGGCNAGTCCATGGCCTACCTGCTGCCGCTCGCGCTTTTCGCCAAGGAGAACGGCGTGACCTGCGGTGTCGCCACCAAGACCAACGCCCTCACCGACCAGCTGGTCTCCCGCGAGCTCCNNCTCCTAGATGAGAACCTGCCCGGCGGCCTGCAATATATAAGTCTTAAGGGATACGACCACTACCCGTGCCTGCGCAAGGTCGAGGGGGCCATGCTGCAGGACCTCCCGGTGGACCAGGTGAACGCAGCCGGGAGGTCCCGGAACACCGTGGAGTCCGACATGCTCACGGCCGTGGCCGTGACGCTCTCCGCCGCCTGCCAGACCCCCGAGGGCGACCTCGACTCCCTGGGCATCCGTTGGCNCAACGTGCCGCGGCAGATGATGACCACCACCCCCGAGGAGTGCCTGCACAACCGCTGCCCGTTCTTTGCCGAGGGATGCCTGCTCCACGGTGCCCGCCGCAGGGCCGCCTCGGCGGACATCGTGGTGACCAACCACTCCCTGCTGCTNACCAACGTTGCGGCGGACCAGCGCATCCTCCCCCCTATCCGCCACTGGATGGTGGACGAGGCCCACGGGTTCGACGCCGAGGCCCGGCGCCAGTGGGCCCTCGCCGTGGCCGCCCCTGACGCCCGCAGGGCCTTTGAGACCCTGGGCGGCGTGCGCTCCGGCGCCATCCACAAGCNCATGGTCCAGGCCGCGTCCAGCGAGGCCGGCACGCCGGTGGAGCGGGTCCTCACCAAGGGCTCCGCGTCGCTTGCGCGGGCCATGACGCTCTCGGCCGACTTCTTCGACGACCTCGTGCTGGTGGCCCAAGGCTGCGGGCGTCGCGGCGGCTACGACACCGTCACCCTGTGGATCGATGACAAGGTGCGGGCCACGGCCGAATGGGCGCAGCTTGCGGAGAGCGGCCGCGCCTTCGAGGCGGCGCTGGAGGAGGCCG
This sequence comes from Olsenella sp. CU969, assembly GCF_905219715.1. Lineage (NCBI taxonomy): Bacteria > Bacillati > Actinomycetota > Coriobacteriia > Coriobacteriales > Atopobiaceae > Olsenella > Olsenella sp. CU969. The sequence continues at coordinate 2,743 of NZ_CAJMXC010000054.1, read as the reverse complement.
TGAGGTTCCTCCAGGAGGCTCAGGCCCTCGCCTTTGAGGGCGTCCGGGACGCCTCCACCGAGATGGGGGACCCCCTGCGCACTCTCGGCAACCTGCGTCTGGCCCTCAAGACCGTGCTCGACGGCACCGACGATTCCTTCGTCTACTACCTCGAGGCCTCGTTTGCCAAGAATCGCCGGGGTGAGGAGCGTCTGGTGGCCGAGAAGCTCGACGTGGGCGCCGAGCTGGCGAGCCGCTGGTACCCGGAGACCAAGACCGTGGGGTACTGCTCGGCCACGCTGGCCGTGGGGCAGGACTTCGGTCACTTCGAGCACGCCGTGGGCCTGGACTGCCTCGGCCCTGGGGCGTCGCGGAGTCTGACCATCCCCTCCAGCTACGACTTCGACCGCAACATGGCCGTCGTGGTGGCCTCCGACCTGCCGGACCCCTACTCCCGCGACTACCTTCCAGCCATGGCGGACGCCCTCGTGGCCATCCATGAGGCGATGGGCGGCTCCGTGCTCACGCTCTTCACCAACCGCCGCGACATGGAGCAGCTCCACTCCATGGTCTCCCCCCGTCTGCGTGAGGCTGGCTTGGAGCTCGTGCAGCAGACGAGGGACGCCAACGTTCGTCGCCTGCGTNAGAAGTTCGTGGGAGACGAGCTGCTTTCACTCTTCGCACTGAAGTCGTTCTGGGAGGGCTTCGACGCCGCCGGCGACACCCTGCGGTGCGTGGTCATCCCCAAGCTGCCCTTCGCCAACCCCAACGACCCCTTGGTGAAGGAACGCGAGGCTCGGGATCCCCGCGCCTGGTGGCACCACTCCCTGCCCGAAGCCGTGCTCGCCGTGAAGCAGGCGGCAGGAAGGCTCATCCGCTCCAGCCGCGACAAAGGAGTGCTGGTACTCCTGGACAGCCGTCTCACCACAAAGCGCTACGGGCGTACGTTCGTCAACTCGCTCCCCAGCTCCAACGTCACCCGTTTGGGTCGGGACAACCTCAGGGGCTTCATCGAACTTTGGAGACGCAGTCACGAGAGCTGAAGCCATATATGACATTGATACATGATATTGTTTAAGAGACGGAACGTTTTAGAACGTTCCGTCTCTTTGTATCCTATGATNTTNCTAGTTGGTNATGGTCGTTACATGTGTTGTTGTAACTCTGTTATGGGTTACATGTATTAGTTACCTATATTAAAACATATCATTTATAGCTCTCGATAACAGGTTCCGTCATGGAGGTACGGCATCTTCTGTCATGTCTCACGGATCCGTAAACCGATGTGTNCNNAGGGGNGTACGCCGTCACACTCACCGTAAAAAAAGCAACGTGACAAAAGTGTCCGGGTGCCCTGTCCCATCACCCGGACACTTTTGTCACGTTCGATGTTTGTTGTCCGGAGGGTTTGAGGGGACTTCCTGGGGCCTCCCNCACCCTNCACGTTGGCGGGGNTGAGGGCGTATACTTGCGGGTATCTTTGGCTCCGGCCCTTGAACATGCCATAAACGAAGCACCCGGCTTCGCGGCCGAACCGACGGAGGATGACGCCGATGTCCATGAGCGAGAAGTACCTCGACTACCTTGACTCCCGGATCGAGATAGCGCCCGCGAACAGCCAGGAGGAGGTCAACGCCGCAGACATCCTGCAGGAGCTGCTCTCAAACGAAGGCCTTGATGTGACGCGTCAGGACGTCACGACCCCCAGCGACACCCGCTTCATCGGCGGGATCCTCCTCGTGCTGGCGTTTCTCGGCATGGTGGTGTCAGGCATCGGCGGCATCGGACTCGCGGTGCTCGGGTTCGTGGTCGCCGCCGTGAGCGGCGGCCTTCTCGTGCTGAGGTATCTGGGCATCGACCTCTTCGGCCGCTTCCTGCCCCCGGCCCGCAGCCAGAATGTCGTGGGATTCCACAGGGGTACCGGCCCCCATGCCGGCCGAGGCGTGCGCCCCATCGTCGTGATGGCCCACTACGACACCGGGCACGAGGAGCTCCTCGCCNACCCAGCGGTCTNCNGTTACAGCGGGGTCGTGCNTCGTTGGGCCCCGATGGGCCTGGCCGTCGCGNGCCTCTGCTNCCTGCTCNAGCTCGTCGTGGTCATCCCCGACGTCGCCCTCCGGGTCATATGGGTCATCGGCATGGTCTGCGCGCTGCCCGGGCTCGTCTGCGGCATCAACGACNTCGCCGCGCACTTCATNCCCCTCACCGGAGCGGCCAACGACAACAACGCCTCCCTCNCTGCCATGCTCGGTGTGGCCGAGGANGTCTGCGGCGGCACCGAGGAGGAGCGTGCCCAGCGCGCCGAGCTCCTCGCGCAGGCAGAGGCCGAGGCCGTCGCCGGGGCGGCTCTCGACTCCCNCATCGTGGTCGACGAGGTGCCTGCGGANCAGCGTGTCGTCATGCAAACCGTCACCGAGATGGAGCAGGTCGAGGGGGTGCGCCACGGAAAAGACGTGGTAGAGGCCCTCGGTATCCTCCCCGAGACGTGTCAGATCGAGTACATTGAGACGCAGCCCGTTACGGTCGAGGAGGTTGTGGGGGAACCGGTCGACCTGGAGCCCGATCCGGTGGTCGAGGACCAGTCGACCCGACCCTCCGCCCCCGTCCCCGACTTCCTCTCGCGCAAGGCCGCGTCCCGGGAGACCGGCACCATAGAGGTGCGTCAGACCACCGGCCGCATCGCGACCGACCCTGTCGTCTCCGGCCCCTCCTCTGTGAGCGAACCCACGCCGCGTTCCGCCCGCCGTGCCGAGGAGCCCTCCCC
>NZ_CAJMXC010000053.1:0-13300 GCF_905219715.1 Olsenella sp. CU969 | reverse complement strand
CTTCGCCCCCGACGCCGACCCCTCGGCCTTCTCCGCGGCCCCCGCCGTCTTCTTCGACTTCGACGGCACGCTCGCCAACACCATCGACTCCATCCGCGCCACGGGGCGCCGCGCCCTCATGGACTACGGCCTCACCGAGGAGGAGGTGGGCGACGTCAACCGTATCATCGGTCCGGCGTTTCCCGGCGCCTTCTCCGAGGTCTACGGCCTCACCGAGGAGGACGCCGCGTGGGTCACGGCCCGCTACCGCGAGCTCTACCGCGAGCAGGGCCCCGAGGCCTGCGCCCCCTACCCGGGCATCGTGGGGCTTTTGGACGCGCTTCGCGCCCAGGGGCGCACGGCGGCGGTGGTCACCTGCAAGCTGACGTCGCTCGCCTCGGCGGGGGCCGAGGCCCACGGCTACTTGGACCGCTTCGGGCTTGTGATGGGAAAGGCCGACGACACGCCCACGACCAAGGCCCGGCTTGTGGCCGCGGCCCTCGCCGAGCTCGGGCTTGCGCCCGATCAGGCCGTCATGGTGGGCGATCGCAAAAACGACATGGAGGGGGCCCGCGCCAACGGCGTCCTTGCCCTGGGCGTGGCCTACGGCGCCGGGACCGCCGACGAGCTCTGGGAGGCCGGCGCGCAGTGCGTCGTCGACTCTGTGGCCGCCCTATCCGACGTTTTGCTCGGGCGGGGGACGGGTAAGCTTCTTTAAACAGGTCTCACGACGGCATAAGGAGAGGACCATGGCAGACGATCGGAAGAACCCCATCGAGGGCCTGGGCGACATCGCCCACAACGTGTTCCTGGCGGGCGTCGGGGCAGCGGCCATCGTCGGCGAGAGGGCCGGCCAGGTGGTCGACGACCTCGTCAAGAAGGGCGAGCTCACCGTCCAGCAGGGCAAGGTGGTGAACGAGGAGCTCAGCCAGAAGGCGGCCGGCGTGGTCAACGAGACCACCGAGAACCTCATCAAGACCCACCTCAAGAACATGACGCCCGAGCAGCGCGCCGAGTTCGTGGCCAACGTGCGCTCCATGGCCGACGACATCGAGGCCAAGGCCCAGGAGGCCTCCGACGAGGCCGCGGCCGACGCCGACGACGCCGCCGAGGCAGTGGAGGCCGACGCCATCGAGGTCGACGAGGACTAAGGACCCATGGCGGAGGACTCGAGGAAGATCTCATTGGATGCCGAGCAGGTCGACGCCGACCTCTCGGCATCCGGCTCGCAGGAGGTCGTCATCGGCCTGTTCGGCGAGCGGGTGGTGGGCACCGGCGACCTGTCGGCCCGCGCGCGCCACCGCCGCCTGCGCGAGATCTTCGCCATCCTGCGCCGCTACGACATCCTCCGGGGCCTCACGCCCCAGAAGCTCGTGGCCATGCTGGAGGACCTGGGCCCCACCTTCGTGAAGGCCGGCCAGATCCTCTCCATGCGCTCCGAGATCCTCCCCGAGAGCTTCTGCCGCGAGCTCGAGAAGCTCCGCACCGACGTGGAGCCCATGGGCTACCAGACGGTGGTGGAGGTGCTCGAGCACGAGTACGGCCGCCCGGTGGGGGAGGTCTTCTCCCACGTCGACGAGACGCCCCTCGGAAGCGCCTCCATCGCCCAGGTGCACCGCGCCACGCTTCGCACTGGCGAGGACGTGGCCGTGAAGGTCCAGCGCCCCCGGGTGCNCGNGGTCATGGGCCAGGACATCGAGATCATGCGCACCGTGGTGCGCCATGTGGCGCCCTTCATGGGCGGGGACCNGTTCCTCGACCTCAAGGCCGTGGTGGGTGAGCTCTGGGACAGCTTCAACGAGGAGACCGACTTCCTCGTGGAGGCGCGCAACCTCCAGGAGTTCCGGGCCGNGAACGCCTCGGTCCGCTACGTTACGGCTCCCGCGCCCCACATGCGCCTGTGCACGGCCCACGTGCTCGTGATGGACTACGTGGCNGGCNCCANCATCTCCAAGCCCAAGGAGATCGAGGCCGAGGGCTACGACNTCGTGGAGATCGGCACCAAGCTCGTGGAGAACTACGCCAAGCAGGTGCTCGACGACGGCTTCTTCCACGCCGACCCGCACCCCGGCAACATCATGGTGGCCGACCNGAGGATCGTGTNCATCGACTGGGGCATGGCCGGGCACCTCTCCACCTACTACCGCGGCATCCTGCGCTCCATGCTCACGGCCGTGNNCGAGCACAGCTCGCCCAAGCTCAAGCAGGGGCTTCTGGAGCTCTCCGAGAACCGCGCGAGCGGGGCCGACATCGACCACGGTGCGCTCCTCGCCGAGCTCGACGCCATCGTGGACACCTACGGGTCCATGAGCCTCGAGGAACTCAACCTGGGGCAGTTCCTCTCGGACCTCATCCAGCTGGCACGCACCTACTCCATCGAGCTGCCGGGCGCCATGACCATGATCGCNCGCNGGCTCGTGACCCTCGAGGGNGTGGTGGACGAGTTCCTGCCCGGCGTCTCCATNATCGAGATCGTGGAGAACCACGTGCGCGACAGCCAGGACCTGCGCGCCATGGCCANGGNGGAGGCCGAGACGCTNGCGCTCGAGAGCCACAAGGCGCTCCACGGCACCCTCGAGGCGCTCTCCCAGGCAGGCCTCGTCACCGACATGCTCACCCGCGGCNAGCTCAAGCTCAACCTGGACTTCTCCGGGTCCCAGGACCCCATCGAGGACCTCTCGCACATCGCGGACCGCCTCACCCTCGGCATCATCATCGCGGGCCTCCTGGTGGGCAGCTCCATCATCTACTTCGCCGGTGCGAGCTTCACCGTCCTGGGCGTGCCGCTGCTGGGATTCCTCGGGTACGTGCTGGCCATCTCGCTGTCGGTCTACATGGTCCACGACATCCTCAAGCACGACCGCAAGCGCAAGCGGTAGGACACGGGGCGTACGTAAACGCTAGAGTCTATGCAGGCGGCACTCGCCGCCCGTTCCTGCACGCCGTGACCGAAGAGGGGGAGTGNGCCTGCCATNGCAAGACCGCGCCTCGTGTTCGTCTACGTGCTGAACATCCTCGCCGCCTTCGCCGACGTGGCCCTGCTTTACTACGTGGGCGGCTTCTACCTGTCCCGTTACGTCGCACGGCCCAACGGCGGCTTCCCGGTCCCGTGGCAGGCCTCGGTNGCCGTCTACGTGGTGGCCACCGCCGCCATGGCCGCCGTCTCGGCGGCGTCCAGCGGCTTCGTGGGCTTTGACGCAGTGCCGGGCTCCTACGACCCCTACTGGATCTCGATCGCGTCGCCCCTGTGCGTGGTCCAGGCGGCCGCCGTGTTCTATGCCGCCATGGCCCTCGAGCCCCGGCTTGCCGGGGTGGGGGAGCGGGGCCGGAGGGTCCTTGCCCGGGTGTCCGGCGCCTCCCTCGGCGTCTGCCTCGTCCAGATGCCCGTCATCAACTGGATCGGCCTGAGGCTCTTCCAGCCCGGCTTGGAGTGGTTCCAGAACACGGTGGTGCGCGGTTTCGTGGTGTTTGCCGCGTCGCTCGTGTCGTGTGGTGTGCGCTGTGGGCAGCCCTCAAGGGCCTCGTCGGTGGGCGTCTCTCGGCCGGGAGGCGATGATGGCTGCCCCCTTCGTCCCGGCTTTCCTTCTGGCGTTGGGGTGCCTGGTGGCCCCGGGCTTCCTCGTGTCTCTCTCGGGGCAGGCTGGCGCGCGTCGATGTGCCTGGGGCCGGGGCCGAGCCTCTTCCTTTATTTCGTGGTGAGCCTCGGGCTCGAGGCGGCGTCGGTCGACGGGCTTGCCCCCCCCCTGGCGGTGGGGGTGGCCGGGTCGGCCGCGGCGGTCAGTGCCGTTCTCATTGGACGAGGTGGCCAAATTGGTGGTAGGCATTTGACGAGAACTGGCTGGCCGCCTTTTCCTATAGCGATGGAGATGTTTCTCAATATGACGTGATTATGTTTGACGAGGTTGTGTGTTTTTCGATCTNGCTGTTATGTCGCCACCTTAGACGGCCCGAGAGGGGGTCCCTTGAATCAAGAGGAAATGCAGGGCACCACACAGGATTCTCCTGAAAATAAAAGGATTTTGTACTTCGACTTGCTGAATATTGCCGCATGCTTCTTTGTGGTAGTGCTCCATTTCAATGTTTCGTCCCATTGGTATTACGAAAGCCCAAAGTATCTGTTCAGCTTGTTCTGTGAGTGCGCCTTCTATTGGCCCGTCCCCATTTTTTTAATGCTGTCCGGGGCGACCCTCATGCGGTACAGGGAGCGCTACGACACTAAGACGTTCTTTAAAAAACGCCTGGCAAGGGTTCTCGTTCCGTTTCTCGCGTGGAGCCTCCTGCTCATCCCCCTGCAGGTGGAACTAGGCCTTATGGAGGCGCCCATAGGGCCGCGGTCGCTGGTCACTGCCATCTTTCAGACGAAGGTCATGCAGGTATACTGGTTCTTCATCCCCCTCTTCGCAATCTACCTCGCGATGCCCGTCCTGTCCTGCATGACGGACGACAAGTTCAGGCGTCCCTTGTGGTATGCGGTGATTGTCGGCTTCGTCACCTCGGCCGTTCTGCCGCCGCTGTGCGCGCTTTTTGGCATCGGGTACAACTCGAATCTGATTCCGCCTTTGTTCACGGGCTTTGGAATCTTTCCGGTCCTCGGGTATCTGACTTCGACTACAGACTTCTCGAAGCGTCAAAGGTATGTGATTTATGCTCTAGGAATCCTGTCGATCGTCATCAGGTTTTTCGTGATTTATCTTGGTAGAGGGGTAGCCGACGAAGGCAAGCCGGATTATGCTGTTCTTTGGTCTTACACGAGCTTTGCTGGTGTACTTCCGGGACTAGCGGTTTTCGTTGGGTTCAAGCATGTTCGCTGGAAGTTTTTTTTGAGAAACCCAAAGGCCTTAAAGATTGTCGCTACTGCGTCATCATGCAGTTTCGGAATCTATCTTATTCATATGATTCCTATCGAATTTTGCGAGCATTTTATCGCAGGAGTTAACTACACCGTACCTTGGATCTTGTTCGGCGCACCTGTCACGTATACGTTGTGTCTGTTAGTCGTCTGGGCGGTAAGGCACGCCCCCGTGCTCCGCAGACTATTCCCATAATCCCTCGCCCCTGAATCGCGGGCGATAGAGAACCCCTCTGCAGGTTATCTTTCGGGGTTCGGAGGCGTTCGAGAAGCGTGGGGGGGCGGGTATACTTTTTCTGCATGATCAAGTCGTTTCCGCCCTTGACGGGACCCGTCTCGCATCGGAGATTCTATGAAGCTGTCTATTGTTCCGCCCGTCTACAACATGGAGTCCTGCCTCCAAGCGGCCATCGACTCTATTCGTTATCAGACGTTCTCTGACTTCCAGGTGGTCTGTATCGACGATGGTTCCACCGACGCCTCGCCCGAGATCCTGCATCGGACGGCTCAGGAGGACTCGCGCTTCAAGGTGTACCGGTTCGACAACGCCGGCCCCGGCGAGTCGCGCAATCGTGGCATCGACTTGGCCCGTGGCGAGTACGTGCTCATGCTGGATAGCGACGATGTTTTCGAACCCACGCTGTTCGAGCGCTTGGTGGAGCGGGCAGAGATGACGGCTGCCGACATCGTGGTAGTGGGCTCTGACGAGTTCGATCATGAGACAGGAGAGCACGCGAGCGCCGACTACGCCATCAAGCAGGGCCAGATTCCCGACAAGCTCATCTTCTCCAGCCGCGATATGAGCGACTACATCTTCATGGCGTTCGTGGGCTGGCCCTGGGACAAGCTCTACCGGCGCTCCNTCCTGACGGACAATGGCCTACGGTTCCCGTCGCTTCCCAACAGCGAGGACCTCTACCTCGTATTCCTGANCNTCGTCATCGCCGANNGCATCACCGTTATTGACGATGTGCTCATCCATCATCGGATGAACCGTACCGGTTCTGTGTCCAACTCGCGGCTTACGTACCCTGAGNNCTTCNACCAGTCCATCGTCATGCTCAAGGACGCGCTCAAGACCTGGACTGACCGCTACGGTGAGCTCGAGTGGGGTTTCCTCAACTGGGCCTTGCACTTCACCCTGTGGAACATCGCCTCCCTCGACCCCGGCGCAGTGCGCGAGAACCTGGTCAACAAGCTCTTGTCCGGCGGGTACGGTGAGCTCGAGGTCTATGCCCACGGTCATGACTACTTCGCCTTCTGCCGAGACGCCGCCGACCTTGTGTCCCTCATCCGCAGCGACGACGAGGCGGCGAGGGACGCGGTGCGTGACGGGGAGCGGGCGCCCAGGCCCTCGCTGGGCATCGCGCGCCGGGGCGTCCGCAAGATTCGCAGGGGCGTCGACCGTGTGGTGAGCGGGACAGACATGGCCTCGTCCTCCCTCGTGCACGTCCCCACCAGGGGCACCCTTCTCGATCCCCTGTGCCCCACCAGGGGAGAGCAGGCCCCACGCCTCTCGTCCGACCTCGTCGCGGGCGTCGAGGAGGACCCTGCCGTCTCGGTCATCATGCCCTGCTACAACACCGAGCGGTTCCTCGCCCAAGCCATGGACAGCGTCCTCGCCCAGACCCTCACCAACATCGAGGTCGTCGCCGTCAACGACGGCTCGACCGACTCCACCCTGTCCATGCTCGAGGACTACGCCGCCAAGGACCCCCGCGTCAAGCTGANCACCGGGCCCAACGGCGGGTACGGCGTCGCCATGAACAAGGGTCTCGACGCGGCCACGGGACGCTATATCGCCATCTTGGAGCCCGACGACTGGTACGAGCCCGCCATGCTCCAAAAGCTCTACGCCGTCGCCATGATCTGGGACGCCGACGCCGTCAAGTCCGACTTCTTCCGGTTCACCACCGACGAGGAGGGCGTCGAGCACCCCGTGGTCAATACCACGGGCTTCAAGCCCGCTCAGTACAACCGGGTCCTGTGCCCGGCCGATGACTTCTCGCTGTTCTCCATGGTGATGATGAACTGGACCGGCATCTACCGCACCGATTTCATTCGCGAGCATGACATCAGGTTCCACGAGACCCCGGGCGCCTCGTTCCAGGATAACAGCTTCTGGTTCCAGGTCTTTTGCTGGGCAAAGCGGCTGGTAGTGGTCGACGAGCCGTTCTACCACTACCGCGTGGACAACTCCGCGTCCTCCATCAACCAGTCCAACAAGATCTACGTCATGCTTGACGAGTACGACTGGATTCGCGACTTCCTGCGCAAGAACCCCGAGCTGGAGGAGCACTTCGTCGGCATCTTCAACTACGTGCGCACCTTCAACCTCAACTTCGCGTTCTCCATTCTCGCCCCCGAGTTCCGGCTCGAGTTCGCCCGCCGCTACGCCGACACCTACCGGAAGGCCAGGGACCGGGGCGAGCTCGACCCGACCCTGTTCTGGCCCGACGAGTGGGCCCGGGTGGAGGCCATTATGGCCTCCCCGGAGGACTACGTCGAGGCCTACGGCAAGGAGCGCAAGGAAGAGGAGGCCCGCCAAGAGATCGAGGCCATGAGTCCTTGGGAGAAGGCCTTCTTCCACTTGGGCCGGGACGGATTCCCGGCGACCGCCCGCTGGGTCGCCGGCCGCCTCGTCTCTAAGATTTACCACTAAGCGAAAGGAGCGGTAGCCATGCCGTCCGTCTCTGTCATTATCCCTGCCTACAACGCGGCCAAGACCATAGAGAAGTGCCTGGGGAGCGTGCTCGGCCAGACCCTCGACGACTTGGAGGTCATCGTCGTAGACGACGGCTCTAGCGACGACACCCTCGAGGTCGCGGGCCGCATGGCCGACGGCGACGACCGGGTAAAGGTGCTTTCACAAGAGAACTCTCACGCCGGGGTGGCCCGCAACCGCGGCATGGCCCAGGCCACTGGCGACTACCTGTACTTCCTGGACGCCGACGATTGGATCGACACCGTTGCTCTTGAGGCCATGGTCGGCGCTGCCCGGGACGCCGGGGCCGACGTCGTGCTCTGCCACTCTCGTTCCGTTGACAATAACACTGGGGATAATGAGCCGATCGCTTTCGCGATTCGAGGTTTGGATTCCGATCGGATCTATCGGTTCGGCGATCTTGATGCAGACCTTTTCCAATGCTGTGTTGGCTGGCCGTGGGACAAGCTGTTCGACGCTGCGTTTGTCCGCGACAACGGGCTCGAGTTCCAGTCCCTGCGCACGAGTAACGATGCGCTGTTCGTTTTCTCGGCTATGGCGCTGGCCGGTTCGGTCTACGTGTTGGGGGGGACTTTGGTTAACCATCGGATTCATGACGCCTCGTCCCTTGAGAACACCCGCACTAAATCCTGGGATAACGCGTTTCTCGCCGCCGAGACCATCGAGAAGGAGTTCAAGGACAAGGGGATCTTCGAGCAGTACGAGCAGAGTTATCTCCAATGGCTCGTGCACTTCTCCCTCTGGAACTATTTCTCTCTCCCCGATGCCGACAAGCCCAAGATCCTCGAGCGCATCAAAGACGTCGTGGTGCCCCGGGTCTCCGCCCTCGATCTCGACAAGGTCGACGATACCGAGGTCAAGACCGCGGCAAAGGTCCTCGATCGTTTGGCTTCTGGCGCTGATCCGCTCGGTGCCGCCTTCTGGCTATGCCATGAGTACGCTCATGTCGTTGGCGAGGCTGCAGACTTTATGGCCCGCACCGGGGAGCTTGAGGGGGAGGTCGTTCGGCTTAGGCACAGCGTTGACGAGCTTCGGAGCACCAAGGACCGCGACCTCGAGGCGCTCCGCCAAGAGATGCTCGCCACGGTGCGCGAGCGAGAGAGCGAGCGCGACGCTTTTGTGAACTCGCTCTCGTTCAAGGTGGGCCGGGCCATCACCCAGGTTCCCCGCTCTGTGAGAGACCGACTGCAGGGCAAATAGCCAAAAAGCGCCGCACCCCTTGGGCAGCGCACGGGGGCCGCGTCCGGTTTCGGGCGCGGCCCCTTTTGTCGGCCTTCTCGTGACAGGGCGTCTTGGGATCAGTCCCTGTGGAACAGGTCCCGGGTGTAGACCTTGGCGGCGACGTCGTCTAGGTCCTCGTTCCACCGGTTGGCCACGATGACGGAGCACCGGTCCTTGAACTCGTCGAGGTCCTTGACCACTTCGACGTCTCCGTGGGTGCGCCCNNTCAATGCGGGCTCGTAGAGCACGACGTCTACACCGTCGGCCCTCAGGTGGTCGATGACGTCCTTGATGGAGCTTGCCCGGGAGTTGTCGGACCCCGACTTCATGGCGAGGCGGTAGATGCCCACGGGGCCCTCTTCGCGTCGCCAGAGCCGCTCGACCTCGTCGGCGACGAACCGCTTGCGCGTGGCGTTGGCGTTCACGATGGCGGCGATAATGTTTTGGGGCACGTCGCGGTAGTTTGCCAAAAGCTGTCGCGTGTCCTTGGGCAGGCAGTAGCCGCCGTAGCCGAACGAGGGGTTGTTGTAGAAGGACCCGATGCGGGGCTCAAGGCACACGCCCTCAACAATGGCGGCGGTGTCAAGGCCTTTCACGTCGGCGTAGGTGTCGAGCTCGTTGAAGTAGGCGACCCTCAGGGCGAGGTAGGTGTTGGAGAAGAGCTTGACCGCCTCGGCCTCGGTGGCTCCCATGACGAGGGTGGGCACGTCGGGTTTGAGGGAGCACGACGCCAGGAGCCCCACGAACGCCCGAGCGCCGGACCGCAGGCGCTCGGAGCCGGCCAGTCCCGTGGGGTAGCCCGCGATGATGCGTGAGGGATACAGGTTGTCCTCCAGTGCCCGGCCCTCCCGTAGGAACTCTGGGGAGAACACGAGGTTTGCCTCGGGTCGCGTCTCGGCGAGGGACTGGGTGTAGCCCACAGGGACCGTGGACTTGATCACGGCGTCGATACTGGGGTTGACCCTGTAGGCCAGGTTGAGGACCTCTTCCACGTGACTCGTATCGAAGAAGTCCTTCGCGGCGTCGTAGTCGGTGGGGGCCGCCACGATGAGGAGATCGGCGCCGGCGTAGGCGGCCGCCCCGTCGACGGTGGCGGTGAGGCGGAGGTCCTTGGTGGCGAGCCATTGCTCGATGAGCGGATCGCGCAGGGGGCTCCTGCCCTCTTGGATCGCCCGCACCTTCTCCTCCACCACGTCGACGACGGTCACGTCGTGGTGCTGNGNCAANAGCACTGCAAGGGAAAGGCCCACGTACCNGGCGCCCGCCACGGCGANGGACAGGCATCCCTTGTCCTGTGGCCTAGTCATCGTCTCCACCCTTCAGCTTGAGAACGAACTTGCCGGCCGCCTTGAGGTGCTCGCGTCGCCTTGTGCCGGGGGGTAGGATGGGGTCGACGACGCGTCGCACGATGCTGTTCTCGGGCACCACGTTGGAGTAGGAGACCCTCTTCTTGCTCTTGGCGCACGCCACCACGAGGTTGACAAAGNAAGGCGTNAGGCTCGCATNGTTCCAAAAGTGCATCCCTTGGTCNCATTTCACCGAGTTCCATGGCTTATCAACCCCAGCATAGTGAATCACTAACGGGTGTCTACGTGCCTCGAGGAACGCGTNGAAGACCGGGGCCGGGGCGAACGAGAAGATGCGCCCGATGCGCCCGTCGCAGTCGGTCATGACGTTCCACGCGTTGTCGAGGTAGGTCACGCGTCCCTCGCAGCAGCGGTTGAGGACGTCTTGGTCGTTGTAGATGAGCGTGGGGTCCGACGCTGCCTCGAGCCACTGGTCCATGGTCATGAAGGAGCGCATCTCGGCGGTGTTGAGCAGCAGCACGCCGGCCTGGAAGTAGTCGTAGGGGTCGCGCATCCCGAGGACGTCTCTGGCGTAGGCCATGCGCTTGCCGTCGGGCATGTTGAGGTTACCGAGGAAGTCGACGTCGCGGGCGGCGGCCAGCAGGTTGCCGGTGACGTCGGTGTGGTAGAGCTCGGCCACGTCCCCGGTGACCACGAGGTCGGAGTCCAGGTAGAGTACCTTGGTGTAGAAGGGCAGCAGCTCCTGGATGAGGAAGCGGTAGTAGGTCTCGTTGGAGATGTGCGCGTTGCTCGTGGTGAGGTCGTACTTCTCGACGATGTCGGCCACGTCGAGGAATCGCAAGTGCGCGTGGGGGTAGCGCGACACCATGGCCTGCATCTCGGCGCGGTTCGCGCCGGAGATGTCGCTTGTGAGCACGATAACGTCGTAGCGGTAGGCGGGGTCCGCGTTCTCGAGCATGGAGACGATGGTCGTCGAGACCATGGGAACGTAGTTGTCGTCCGCGGCAAAGACCACCGGGATGGTGGAGCGCACGGGCGTCTCCACGGGCAGGGGCGCGGGCTCGGGGCGGGGCTCCGGGTCCTGGAAGTGGACCACCTGGAGTTCCTCGGTCTTCCAGCCGCGACCCACGCGCTCGCCGTGCATCAGGTAGATGTTGAGCAGGCGCTCCGCCAGGTGGCCCGGGGTGCGCACGGCCTCCACGGAGTAGTGGGAGAAGTCGATGTTCTCGATGCAGCGGTCGAGGATGGGGAAGACCCACTCGGCGTACNNACGGAAGAGCTCGCCGCGCATGATGTACATGTTGCAGAAGCACGACGTGTGGCCGTTGAGGTAGGCCTCCACGTCCTCGGCGTAATCGGGGTGGAGCTCCTTGACGACCTCGCCGCACAGGATGAGGTCGTCGATGTGGAGCTTGGGCGCGTCGGCGTACTGCTCGGCCGGGGTCGTGTAGGCGCCCGGCATGGTGCGCAGATCCTGGATGGGGGCGGTGACCACGTCGTAGCCCTCGAGGGCACGGGCGATGGAGGCGTCGTGGAGGCCGAACTTCTTCTGGGCGGCCTCGTCGATGGCGCCGGCCATGACCTCGCCCCAGCCGTTCTCCTCGTAGCGGGTGTCAGAGAAGTTGAAGTAGCGGCGGTAGTGGCAGAAGCCCACGTACTCGGCGTCGGTCACGTGCTTCCACGCCCAGTACTGGGCGGTCATCTCGCAGAGCATCTTGTTGAGGGCGGAGTCGTTGTCGCCCTCGTCGTCGTGGAGCATGTTGGGCAGGTGGCCGCCGTTGACGGCACAGCCCACCTGGATCATCTGGAGGCTCTTTGCGTCGAAGCGGGTGAAGTCGCGGTGGGCCGAGACGAGGATGCGCACCTTTTGGGCTTCGTAGCCGGCGACGAGGTCGTCCTGGGCTCGCTCCGCCTCGCGCTTGCGGATGTCGGCCACGTGGCCGAGGGTCTGGGCGAGGACGGCGTCGAGGCGCCCCTGGGCGTCCTCGGTGGCCCGGGCCGTGTCGCTGAGCTCGACGCCCAGGTCGAAGGTGGAGCGCGTCGCGTCGTCGTCCGTGAGGGAGAGGTCCTCGTCCCAGTCGCGGTACACGCCGTCGCGGGCCAGGCGCAAAAGGTTGCAGGCCACCTCGTTGGGACCGAGCACCTCGGCCATCCGGTAGGCGGCGCGCACGCGGTCTTCGGGGGCGATGCGGGTGGACCAGTCGTTGGTGACGATCTCGAGGAGCTTCACCCGTGCCCCGTCGGCGGCGCGCACGAGACGCCCGTCGTCGGAGGCGGCGACGTAGTCGGCGGCGGCCTCGAAGCAGCGCCGGCACTGCTCCGCCTCGCGCACGTAGGCGTCCACGGTCAGGCGGTCGTAGTTGATGATGCCGCGGCCGAGGTTGTAGACGTAGCCCAGGATGTCGTTGCGCGTGCCCTCCTGCTCGATGTGGGAGCAGATCACAAGATACTCGTAGGCGTCCTCGGCTCGCTCGAGTCGCTCGGAGGTCATGGCGTTGAACGCGGCCTTGAGGGCGGCTGTGGCATAGGCATGGTTGGTTACCCGCCAGTCGCGCCTGTAGCCCCCGTCCTCGAAGAAGACCTGCTTGAGAAGCTCGTCGCGGTCCAGGGTCCCCTCCCCGGCGTTGTTGAAGCGCTGGAACGCCTCGGCGGCCGCGTCGGAGGTGGACCCGGCGGCACGGGCGACCAGGCCGAAGTGCAGCGAGTCCACGGGGTCGGCCGAGAGCGCCTCGTCGAGCTTGGCCAGGCAGTCGGGCTCGAGGGAGTCGTCGCTGTCGAGGAACAGGGTGTAGTCTCCCGAGACGTCCTCCATGCCGGTACGGCGGGCCAGGTGAACACCCTCGTTGCGGTTCTTGTGAATCACGCGTACACGTCCGTCTTCGGCGGCAAAGCGATCGGCGACAAAACCGGTGCCATCGGAACTGGCGTCATCGATGACTAAGGCTTCCCAATCGCCCAATGTCTGGTTGGCAAGACTTTCAAGACATTCCTCGATATAAGACTCTTTGTTGTATGTGGGTACAACAACGGAAAACCTAGGCATGATGCTCCTCTGGGGTTGGAGGACGAGTATTTCTATTTTCCTCAAACAACGTAGTTGCGGCAGGGTTTGCGGCTAACCTTCATAGCTGTGCAGGCTTAACAGCGGACGCGCCTGTGCAAACATCGGATGAATCCGTAGGCGTAGTAAGTAGTTTTTTGTGATGTGGACTTCTGGGG
>NZ_CAJMXC010000052.1:0-13344 GCF_905219715.1 Olsenella sp. CU969 | reverse complement strand
GGGTACGGGCCGCGGGTGGGCGGCGGGTCAGTGGCTGGCGCGCTCGGCGTCCCTCCAGTTGTCGCGGTAGCCGTCGAGCAGGTCCACGAAGCGCTTTGCCGTGAGGTGCGGCCGGGTGATGGCGCTACCCACCACCACGGCATGGGCGCCGAGGAACACGCACTTCATGGCGTCCTCGGGGGTGTAGAGGTGCCCCTCCATCATCACGTAGGCCTTGTCGCCCAGGTCGCGGCAGAACCCGGCNAACATACGGTAGTCGGCACCCTCGATGTGGGCCGTCTCGGCCGTGTAGCCGTAGAGGGTGGGTGCCACGATGTCGGCCCCGTTGACGACGGCCAGGCGGGCCTCCTCGGCGTTGGAGACGTCGGCGAAGACGGGGGTCTCCGGGTGGCGCTCGCGCACCCGGGGCAGCAGGTCAGCAGCGCTGGTGCCCTCGTGGGTGGTCTGGAACGTGCAGTCGAGGGCCACGATGTCGGCGCCGGCCTCCACGATGGCGTCCACCTCGGCCANNGTGGGCGTGATGAAGACGTCGGTGTCGGGGTGCCAGACCTTCCAGAGGCCGATCACCGGCAGGTCGACGGCTTCCTTGATGGCGCGGATCTGCTCGGGGCTGTTGGCGCGGATGCCCACGGCGCCGGCCCACGCGGCGGCCTCGGCCATCTTGACCACCATGTCGGGCGTGTAGATGGGGTCGTCGTGCTGGACCTGGCAGCTCACGATCAGGCCGCCCGCCATGGGGTCGACGAGGTCGCGGACGTTGGGGCGCGGGCTGTGGAANATGGCTCCTCCAAGGGCTCGNNTCTGCACCCCCGGGCCGGAACCCGGGGCGCCGTCTCCCCCTAGGGCCATCATGGCAAATGTTTGGTACATTTGCAACGGGGGTTTTGGAGGGACGAGGTGATATACCATGGGGCCATGGATACCTTGGAAGCCCTGGTCGCCGCCGTCGACCCCACCGCCGCCCAACCCCTCTACAAGCAGATCGCCCAGGCCCTGCGTGCCCTCGTCACGGAGGGGGTGCTGGCGCCGGACGACCCGCTGCCCACCGAGAAGGAGATCTGCCGGGCCCTGGGCGTGGGCCGCTCCACGGTGCGCGCGGCGCTCTCCTCCCTGGTGGACGAGGGCATGGTCACGCGGAGGGCCGGCAAGGGCACCTTCGTGGCGCCGGCCACCATGCGCCGCACGCTCAACAGCCTGTACGACTTCTCGGGCGTGGTGCGTGCCGCCGGCATGGAGCCGGCCAGCCGGGTGCTCTCGTTCTCCACGGGGCGGCCCGACCAGCCCGTGGCCGACGCCCTGGGGCTGCCGGCCGGCGAGGACGTGTTCAGGGTGGAGCGCCTGCGNATGGCCGACGACGTGGTGATGTCCCTGGAGACGAGCTACCTGCCCTGCCGGCTCTTCCCCGGCCTGGCCGAGGCCGACGTGACCGGGTCCCTCTACGCGGCACTGGCCGGCGGCTGGGGCGTGGAGGCGGCCCAGGCCACCGAGATCTACGAGAGCGTGCTCTTGGGCAGGCGGGAGGCCGAGCTCCTCGGCAGGGCGTGCCGCAGCGCCGCGTTCAGGATCACGCGCACGGCTGCCGACGGCCGGGGCAGGCCGTTCGAGATGAGCCACGTGGTGGCCCCGGGCGACCACACGCGCTTCTCCGTGCACCTCAAGCGCGACGGCGTGAGCTGGGGCCCGGCGGAGTAGGGCCCGGCGACCGGGCCGGCGGAGCGGCTGGAATAAAATCATTCAGCAGGGTATACTTTGAACGGTAGCAAACCCCTCGTGCCGAGGAGGGCTCCATGAACGGCTTCTCCCTGCTCGTGGTCTTGGTATGCATCGGCGCCATCGCCCTCGTGGCCTGGGCGCTCTACTGGGCCGTCGCCTTCGCCATCGCGCTCTACCAGCACTTGCGCTCGCGGTAGCGGCGGGGTACGGCGCGATTCATCAGCTCCGGGCTGTATGGACGGCGAGTCGGGCGAGCGGCCCGCCCCCGCGCTACACGAACGCGTCCACGCCCCGCTCGCGGAGGGCCCTCGCCAACGGCTCCACGTCCTCGGGGCGCAGCTGGGCCACCCCCTCCAGGCCGTAGTCGCGGCCCAGCAGCGCGTACTTGTTCTCACCAAACTGGTGGAAGGGCAGCAGCTGCAGCCGGGGGCGCCCGTCGCCCCCGCGGCCGGCGTCGCGCCAGGCCGAGAGGACCCACCCGGCCAGACCGTCGGCCGTCTCGGCCACCGCGTCGTCGGACAGGGACGCGTCGATGTTGAAGCCCGGGATCACCGGCGTGCGGCAGAGCACGTCGGCGCCCGAGGAGAAGGCGCTCCTCAGGTTGGCGCCGATCCTCTCCAGGCCCACGCCGGTCCCCTCGNGGTGGCACGCGTCGTCCCAGTGCTTGACGTCGAAGAGCACGAGGTCGAGCGCCCCCGCCACGCGGCCGAAGACCTCCGGCTCGCCGTGACCCGTGGTCTCCNTGGCGCACGGCACCCCCTCGTCGTGGAGACGGCCCGCCGCCTCCACGACGAAGTCGGGCCAGAGCAGCGCCTCCCCTCCCGAGAAGGTCACGCCGCCGCCGGACTCCTCGTAGAAGGGCTTGTCCTTGAGGCACTCCCCTACCACCTCGTCCNCNGCGCGGTANGCGCCCNCGGGCGTCATGGCGCCCCACCGGCAGGCGTCGGCCACGGCCCCCTGGCCGCCCTCGGCGGCCAGGCGCCGGTGGTCCACCGTCACGCGGGACGAGCCGTCCCCNTCAAAGGCCAGCGTCACGGCCTCGCTCGCGGCCGCGCACGCGCCGCACCCGCGGCAGGAGCGCGCGTCCCACTCGAGCTGCGTGTAGGCCGCCTGGCTCTCGGGGTTGGCGCACCAGGCGCAGCGCAGGGGGCAGCCCNTGAGGAAGACCACCGTACGGATGCCGGGCCCATCGTCGAGGCTGAACTTCTGGATGTTGAAGACCGGTGCCGTCATCCCCATGGGCGCTCCACAATCTCTTTCGTTCGTAAGTAATTCTTGTTTCGTAAGCGATACTAGGCTATGCTCTCAATGGTAGCAAGCATCAAGCGACTTTCAGGCGCACCCCCAGGAGGAACCCATGACGTCCCAACGGCAGTCCCTGCTCGACCACTTCGGAGAGCTCACGCCCCGCATGCGGCGCTTCCNCGAGGCTGTGCTNGACGAGCGCCCCTANGTCGACGGCGAGCGCGCCGTCCTCTGCACGGAGTCCTACGAGCAGACCAGGGCCCAGCCGCCCGCGATGCGCCGCGCCCTCATGCTCTCCCACATCCTCGACGCCATGACCGTCTACATCGAGCCCGAGACCCTCATCTGCGGCAACCAGGCCACCAAGAACTGCAACGCCCCGGTCTTCCCCGAGTACACCCTCGGCTTCGTCCTCGACGAGCTCGACCTCTTCGAGAAGCGCGACGGCGACGTCTTCCACATCACCGAGGAGACCAAGGAGCAGATCCGCTCCATCGCCCCNTTCTGGGAGGGCAACAACCTGCGCGCCCGGGGCGAGNCCCNGCTCCCCGAGGAGGTCTCCGTCTTCATGGAGACCGGGCTCTTTGGCATGGAGGGCAAGCTCAANGNCGGCGACGCCCACCTGGCCGTGAACCACCGCCGCGTACTGGCCGAGGGCCTGCGCGGCTACGAGGAGCGCGCCCGCAGGCTGAGCGCGGGGCTCGACCTCACCGACCCGGCCTCCATCGACAAGCGCGTCTTCTACAACGCCGTCCTCGAGGTCGTCGCCGCCGTGCGCCGCTTCGCCGGCCGCTACGCCGAGCTCGCCCGCGCCCAGGCCGCCGAGGCCGACCCCGCCCGCGCTGCCGAGCTCCTCGCCATGGCCGAGGCCTGCGAGCGCGTGCCCTACGAGCCCGCCCGCACCTTCCGCGAGGCCGTCCAGGCCGTGTGGTTCCTCCAGGTGATCCTGCAGATCGAGTCCAACGGCCACTCCCTGTCCTACGGCCGCCTGGACCAGTACCTGCTCCCCTTCTACGAGGCCGACCTCGCCGCCGGGCGCATCACCGAGGACGAGGCCCTCGAGCTCCTCACCAACCTCTGGATCAAGAGCCTCACCGTCAACAAGGTGCGCAGCCAGGCNCACACGCTCTCCTCGGCCGGCTCCCCCATGTACCAGAACGTCACCATCGGCGGCCAGCGTCTGGTGGACGGCATGCCGCAAGACGCCGTGAACCCGCTCTCCTGGCTGGTGCTCCGCTCCGTGGCCCAGACCCGCCTCACCCAGCCCAACCTCACCGTGCGCTACCACGCGTCCATCGACCCGGCCTTCCTCGACGAGTGCGTGGAGGTCATGCGCCTGGGCTTTGGCATGCCGGCCATGAACAACGACGAGGTCATCATCCCCAGCTTCATCGACTGGGGCGTGGCCCGGGAGGACGCCTACGATTACTCCGCCATCGGCTGCGTGGAGACCGCCGTGCCCGGCAAGTGGGGCTACCGTTGCACCGGCATGAGCTACCTCAACTTCCCGCGCCTGCTCCTGTGCTGCATGAACGGCGGCGTGGACCTCACCACGGGCCGCCGATTCACCGAGGACCACGGCCGCTTCACCGAGATGACCAGCTACGACGAGCTCCTCGACGCCTGGGACAAGACCATCCGCGAGATGTGCCGCTACTCCGTGATCGTGGAGAACGCCATCGACCTGGCCAGCGAGCGCGACGTCCCCGACGTGCTGTGCAGCGCCCTCACCGACGACTNCATCGGCCGCGGCAAGACCATNAAGGAGGGCGGCGCCGTCTACGACTTCATCAGCGGCCTGCAGGTGGGTATCGCCAACATGGCCGACTCCCTGGCGGCCGTGAAAAAGTTGGTCTTCGAGGAGGGGCGGATCACCCCGCAGCAGCTGTGGGACGCCATCCTCGACGACTTCCAGAGCCCCGAGAACCAGCGCATCCAGCGCATGCTGCAGCAGGACGCCCCCAAGTACGGCAACGACGACGACTACGTGGACCGTCTGGTGGTGGAGGCCTACGACTCCTACATCGACGAGGTGGCCAAGTACCCGAGCACCCGCCACGGCCGCGGGCCCGTGGGCGGCATCCGCTACGCCGGCACAAGCTCGATCAGCGCCAACGTGGGCCAGGGCATGGGCACCATGGCCACGCCCGACGGACGCAACGCCCGGGAGCCCCTCGCCGAGGGCTGCAGCCCGGCCCACAACCGCGACCTCCACGGCCCCACCGCCGTGTTCAAGTCGGTCACCAAGCTGCCCACCGAGAAGATCACCGGCGGCGTGCTGCTCAACCAGAAGGTGAACCCGTCAACGCTGGAGAGGCCCGAGAACAAGATCAAGCTCGAGTCCATGCTCAGGGCCTACTTCAACCGACTCCACGGCTACCACGTGCAGTTCAACGTGGTGTCCCGCGAGACCCTGCTGGACGCCCAGGAGCACCCCGAGAACCACCGCGACCTCATCGTGCGCGTGGCCGGCTACTCCGCGTTCTTCAACGTGCTGTCCCGGGCCACCCAGGACGACATCATCGCCCGCACCGAGCAGACGCTCTAGACGGCAGACGGGGCACCCCGGCGGGGTGCCCCGTCCCGTCCCAAGGAGGCCGATCAGGCCTCCTGTCCCGAGATATAGGTGGCCGTCACATGGAGGCCGTCGTCCAGGGCGACGAAGTCGGCGTCTCGGCCCGGGGCGATGCGGCCGCAGATACCGCCGATGCCGTTGGCGTCGGCAGGGGTCTGGGTGGCCATGCGCACGGCCTCCTCGTCGGTGGCCGCGCCCCAGTCCCGGACGTTTCGTACGGCACGGTCGAGGGTAAGCACCGAGCCCGCCAGGCTGTGGCTGCCCTCGGCCAGACGCGCGGCACCGTCCGAGACCACCACGGGAAGCTCCCCGAGCAGGTACTCGCCGTCGGGCATGCCGCCGGCCTGCATGCAGTCGGTCACAAGCGCCACACCGTCGGCGCCCCGCGCCCGCACGAGGATGCGCGCGGCCGCGGGATCCACATGGCGGCCGTCGCAGATGACCTCGGCGCAGACGCCGTGGAGCCCCAGGGCCGCCCCGACCATGCCCGGATCGCGGTGGCTGAAGCCCCTCATGCCGTTGAACGTGTGGACGAACCCGGACGCCCCGGCGTTCACGCATGCGCAGGCCTCGTCGAGGCTCGCGTCGGAGTGTCCGAGGAACACGCTCACGCCGAGGGCCCGGGCAGCGGCGCAGAACTCCGGCGCACCCTCAGCCTCAGCGGCCACGGCCACCCTGGTCACGAGGCCGCCGGAGGCCTCCTGCCAGGCCTCGAGCAGGCCGATGCTGGGGGCCAGGAGGTAGCCGGGGTTCTGGGCGCCCTTGTGGGCCTCGGTGAAGAACGGTCCCTCGAGGAAGANANCNCGGATGTGCGCCCCACCGGCCGCTCCCCCGGTCGACCCGTCCGCCGCGGCCNCGGCCACCGAACGGCAGGCGGCCGCGACCTGATCCGGTGGGGCGGTCAGTGTGGTAGGGGTCCAGCTCGTCACACCGTGGCGGGCGAGGCCCCGGGAGATCTCGCCCACACCGGCGGCGTCGGCGTCCATGACGTCGTGGCCGAGGAACCCGTGGATGTGGGTGTCCACATAGCCGGGGGCCACACGGGCACGGCCCAGGTCGAGCACCGCNATGCCGGAGGGCACCTCGGCCCGGTACAGGCCGAACCTGCCGCCCTCCACGGTCACGCAGCCGCCCTCGACGTAGCCGCCGGGCAGGAAGAACCCCTTGGCGACGACGGCGTAGGCGCCCCGCGGCGCACCGNCGCCCACGTNAGAGCTCCAGCTCATGGATGGTGACGCCCTTGACCACGCGGTTCACCGTGCCCGAGGGGCTCGGGGTGTCGGGGGTGTTGCCCAGGCGCACCGAGTTGAGCAGGGCAACCGTCTGGGCCACCATGGCGAACGGCAGGGCGAGGTAGGCGCCGGGGAGCGGTCCGGTCCCGGCGAAGGTGAAGGCGTCGCCCTCGAAGATCGGGCCCGTGGCCTGCTGCACGGCCACGGTACGGGCGGCGATGCCGTCGCCGGCCACCTCGGCCAGGATGTCGAGGTCGTAGCGGCGGGTGTAGGGCTGCTCGGAGACGAAGGTCACGAGCACCGTGCCTTCGTCCACGAAGGACTTGGGCCCGTGCCGGTAACCCATGGAGCTGTCGAACGAGGTGGCGGTCCTGCCGNCGGCGAGCTCGAGGATCTTGAGCTGCGCCTCGCGGGCCAGGCCGGAGAGGGGGCCGCTGCCCAAGTAGGTGAGGCGCGAGGGACCCTCGCCGAGCAGGGCGGCGACCTCGTCCTCGCGGGCCGTCACCTCGCGGCCCATGGCGGCCGCGGCGCGCACCCAGGCATCCTTCTCGCCGTCCGACGCACGGTCGAACACAAGGGCGGCCAGGAGCGTCATGCAGGTGTAGCTGCCGGTCATGGCGAAGCCGCGGTCGTTGGCGCGGGGGATGAGCAGGTTCAGGGCCTGCGGGTCGTCCTCGGCGGCACGGGCCAGGGCGCCGTCGGGGGCGCAGGTGATGTTGAGGAGGCGCAGGTCGGAGACCGCCTGGCGGGCACGCTCCACGGCGGCCACGCTCTCGGGGCTGTTGCCGCTGCGGGCGAAGGAGACGAGCAGGCACGGNTCGTCGGGGACCAGGTAGTCCAGGGGGGCGCTCACGATGTCGGTGGTGGGCACCGAGCNGAAGCGGTAGGCGCCGGTGTCGCCGGTGCGGGTGAGGTACGGGGCCACGGTGTCGCCGACGTAGGCAGAGGTCCCGGCGCCGGTGAAAATCACCCGCAGGGGGCCGCCGGCCATGGCGCGCGCCTCGGCGAGGAAGGCGTCCACGGCGCGGCGGGCACCCGACCAGATCCTGTAGGTGTCCTCCCAGAGGTCAGGCTGCTGGGCGATCTCGCGGGTGGTGTCGTAGGCGCCGAGGGCCTTGAGCTCCTCGTCGGTCTTTTCGAACATAGGGGTATCTCCTGTCCCGTCCCACCNCGCCGTCGGGAGCGCCAGTGGNACACCTTGTATCTGAACCTATCGGCCCGGGCGACGCTGAGCGTGTACTCGATCGCCTCGTTGGCCGTGCTGTAGGNGACGCGGGTGAGGTCGAGCACCGGCGAGCCCACGGGCACGCCCAGGAGCTCCGCATCCGCGGGCCGCGCCAGGCTGGCGCAGAACTCCTCCTCGGCCACCCGGATGGTCTGGCCGAACTCCCCCTCCATCAGCTCGTAGAGCGGCTTGGCCTCGAGCAGCTCGAGGGAGAGCGAGAGGAACGGCACCACCGGGAGGTAGGTGCGCTNCACCATCATGGGCACGGCGTCNGCGGANCGCAGGCGCTGCAGCTCGAAGGTCGGGTCGCCCAGCCTGAGACCGAGCATCCGCGCGACCTCGGCCGTGGCCTCCACGCGCCCGAAGAAGAGCACATCCGTGCGGNGCACGCGCNCGGCCTCGCGCATCTGCTGNGTGAAGCTGTNGGACTGCATGAGGTTGGTGGCATCGGCGGAGCGGTCGGCCACGAACGTGCCCTTGCCGTGGCGGCGCACCACGAGGCCGCGGCGCTCCAGCTCGGCCATGGCCTGGCGCACCGTGGTGCGCGAGATGCNGTAGCGCCCGCACATCTCGCGCTCCGAGGGAAGCAGGTCCCCGGGGGCCAGCTCGACGCCCATCCTGTCGGAGAGGGTGTCGGCCAGCTGCTCGTAGAGGGGTTGCTTCTTGACCGTGGCCATGGGTGCCGCCTTCCNTCGCAGTCCGANNGCCCGGGCGCGGGCCGNCACCGATGATAGGCCGGCCGGGCCCGGGCCGCCCCGCCGGCCCGTGAGGCCGGGCGGGGCGTGGGCCGCGCGCTACTTGACGAGGACGCCGCAGGCCGAGAGGGCCACGGAGACGACGAGCACGATGAAGATGGCACGGGTGCTCGTCATGCGCTCCTTGCCGAGCAGGGCGTAGACGCCGAACACGATGAGAGCGGGGATCAACTTGGGAAGGATCATGTCGAGGGAGTTCTGCACCGACAGGGCCACGTCCCCGATCTGGGGGGCGATGCCCACGTGCACGTTGATGACCGTGGCCACGAGGGCGCNCACCATGAACACGCCGAGGACGATGGCGGCGTCGGTGAGGGCGGAGAGCCTGCCCTGCATGGTGGTGATGAGCTTGGCCCCCTCGCGGTAGGCGAAGCCCAGCTGCTTCCAGCGGAAGGCCATGACGGCGATCTGGACGGCGATCCAGATGAAGATGCCCGTGGGGTTGCCCTGCAGCGCCATGTTGGCCGCGATGGCGCCGAAGATCGTGGGGATCAGGGCNGCGAAGATGGAGTCGCCGATGGCCGCGAACGAGCCCATGAGGCCGGTCTTGAGGCCGTTCACGGTCTCGAGGGAGCCCACGCCCTCCTTCTCCTCCACCGCGAGGTCGATGCCGGTGATGATGGTGTTGAAGAAGTTGGATGTGTTGAAGAACTGCGCCTGCGCCTGCATGGCCCGCTTGAGCTCGGGCGTGCCGTCGCCGTACATCTTGCGCAGCTGCGGCANGACCAGGTAGAGGTAGCCGGAGCCCTGCATACGCTCGTAGTTCCAGCCCAGCTGGAAGGCGAGGAGCGAGCGGCGGTTGATCTGGGCGAGGTCCTTCTCGGTGATCCGGTACTGCCCTGGGTTGCCCGGCGCGGTGGGGGTCTGCACCCCGTTGGTGTTAGAGCTCGTCATCCCAGATCTCTCCTTCCTCGACGATGGTCTCCCCCGCGGGGGCGGGGGCGGTGGGTGCGGGGGCCGCCACGGACGGCGCGCCCTCAGAGCGCTGGTAGGCCATGGCCGCGAAGCCGAAGCCGATGAGGGCGATGGCGAGCATGGGCAGGCTGTTGTAGACGCCGCCGGAGGGCGAGATGGCGTCGAGGCCGGCACCGATGATCTGCACGTTGCCGAAGAGCGTGGTGAACAGGGCGGTGATGGTGAAGCCCAGGACCAGGTAGGCGATGTTCTTCTTCACCGGCAGGTAGCGGAGCAGGATGGCGAGACCCACGGCGGGCATCACGGAGCCGGCCACGGAGAGGCCGTTGCCGAGCCAGAGGAGCGGGCCGTTGAGGACCTCCACCACCTGACTCACCACGCCTCCGCCGAAGGCCAGCGCGAGGCCCACGGGGATCATGCGGGAGAGCGACCAGGGCAGGGCGCCCATGAGGAAGTTGCGCTCGATGCCCTTGTAGTCGAAGCGATCGATGGCGGCGTCGATGCGGTGGGCGAAGAACGTGTTGGCGAAGCGGGCCAGCACGTCGAGCTGGATGAGGATCGCGGCCACGGGCACGGCGATGGCGGCGATGGCCTGCTGGGGGTCCATGCCCAGGGCGACGGAGAAGGCCGTGGCCAGGATGGTGCCCGAGTTGGCGTCGATCTTGGAGGCGCCGCCGAAGGTGCCGACGCCCAGGACCATGAGCTGCATGGAGCCGCCCACGAACAGGCCCGTGGNGACGTCGCCCATGACGAGGCCGGCGAACAGGCCGGCGAACACCGGCGTGCTCATGGAGGAGTAGATCTGCAGCTCGTCGAGGATCTGATAACCGGCGTAGAGCGTGAGGAGCACGATCTGCCAAACCTGGATCATCGGTTCACCTTCCCTTCGAGGAGCTCCATGAACTCCTCACCCTTCTTCTGGGGCACCATCTGGGCGACCAGATGGACGCCTGCGGCGTCGAGCTCGTCGAAGGCGGCCACGTCGGCCTCCTCGACGTTGATGGAGTTGGTGACCTGCGTGGTGGTGGGCGTCTGGCTCATGTTGCCCACGTTGAGCTCCTCAAGCGGGAACCCCGCCTTGACGAGGTCCACGTAGACGCCGGGCCTCTTGNCCACGAGGAGGACGCGCTGGGACGCGTAGCGGTCGGCTTTGAGCTGGCGGGCCGCGCGCTCCACGTCGAGGACGCTGAGACGCACCTTGCTGGGGGTGGCCATGCGAATGCCGCTTTTCTCGATGTCGCTGACCGCCACCTTGTCGTCGANGACGATCACGCGGTCGACGCTGAGCATGGAGATCCACAGGTTGGCGANCTGTCCGTGGACGAGTCGCCCGTCGATCCTCGCTCCTACGATGTTCATGGGCCGCTCTCCTTTCCTTGTCTGGGTTGACTGCCTGCTTACTATCGGGTCGCCGCCTCCCGGGACCCAGGGCCCCGTCCGCGGCGATCGTGCCGGTGCTACGCCCCTGTCTCGATCTCGACGGGGCCGTCCGCGAGAACGAGCTCCCCTGCGCCCGGGCCGTCGGTCTCGAAGACGACGAGCTCGTTGACGCCGGGCCTGAGCAGCCCGCCCGGTACGTAGAGGGTGGTGAGGGGGCCCTTCTCCCAGAAGCGGCCCACGTTGAAACCGTTGACGAAGACGCAGCCCTTGTGCCAGCCGGCCATGTCCACGAAGGTGTCGGCGGGCTCGTCGACGGCAAGATGGAAGCGATGGAACGCGGGGGCAGCAAGGTGCGGCCCCTCGGCCGAGAACTCGAGGGCCGAGATGTCGTCCAAGGGCAGGGGGTACTCCTCCCATCCCTGGAGGAAGTGGAGGTCGGCCATGACGCCCTGACGGATGCCCTTGGACTGGGAGGGTGCGCACAGCTTGGGACCGTAGTTGACGCGGCCCATGTTCTCCACGAGCACGTCCAGGGTCGATCCGTCCGGCCGCGGGGAGACGAAGATGTCGTCGCCGATCTCCTCCTGGTACTGCACGGCTGCGAGCTCACCGTCGCAAAAGACCTGCACGCGGTCGGAGGCGTCGATGACGCGGAGGCGCACCTCGTCGGCGTAGGCGGGCAGGGTCGTGCGGTAGNGCACGTANNCGGTGTTCTGACCCANCAGCTCCATGGGCTGGGTGTCGAGGGACTCCCGGCGCTCGGAGAGGGCGTCCAAGGAGGCGAGGAGACCGGCNANGCCGTCGNNCACGANGANGCACGGGGNCAGNGNGGGCTTGTAGGCGGGCGTGCCCAGGGGGACGTCGGGGAAGCGCTCGGCCATCATGGCGCGGAGGGCGTCGTAGCGCCCGGTGGGGTTGCNGCGCTCATCGAGCGGCGCGCCGTAGTCGTACGACGTGATCTGGTGCAGGTCGTGTTGCTTGCGGGCGGAGCACCCGTTCATGANCCCGAAGTTGGTGCCTCCGTGGAACATGTAGAGGTTGACCGACCCGATCTCGAGGGCGCGGCCCACGCAGTCGGCCAGCTCGCCGCCATCGCGGCGGGTGGGCGCCTCCCCCCAGCGGCTGAACCAGCCGTCCCAGAACTCCATGCACATGAGGGGCTGGGTGCGGCCGTGCCCCTCCTGGAAGCGCCTGAGGGCGGCGAAGTTCTCCTCGGGCCGCGAGCCGAAGTTGCCCGTGGCAAGAACGCCGTCGTCGATGAGGGAGCCGGCCGAGAGACACGCCTCCCAGGGACCGTCGGAGGTGAAGAAGGGCATGGTGAGGCCGCGCTCCGACATGAGGGTCGAGATCGTGCGGAGGTACCCCTTNTCCTGGGCGTACGAGCCGTACTCGTTCTCCACCTGGAACATGAGCACGTTGCCGCCGCGGTCCAGCTGGTGGGGCGCGAGGCGCGGGATGAGCTCGTCGTAGTAGGCCGCGACGGCCCCGAGGAAGCGCGGGTCGCGGCTGCGCGGGCGGCCGTGGCCGTACATGAGCCACGCGGGCAGGCCTCCCCACTCCCACTCGGCGCAGATGAACGGCGACGGGCGAACGATGGCGTAGAGCCCCTCGCGGGCCGCCGCGTCGAGGAAGGCCTCGACGTCGCACAGGCCGTCGAAGCGGAAGGTGCCCTCATGGGGCTCGTGGAGGTTCCACGGCACGTAGGTCTCGACGGCGTTGAAGCCCAGGGCCTTGAGGTTGTGCAGCGAGTGCGCCCAATCTGCCGGGTGCACACGGAAGTAGTGGATGGCGCCGGAGCGGATCTGGAACGGCTCGCCGTCGAGCAGGAAGCTGCTCCCCCTTGCGGAGAAGGTGTGGCTCATGATGGTCCCTACGGTTCTCATAACTGGTTACTACCAGATGATGTATTTCGAAGTCGGTCGTAGTATATGCAATTGAGAAACTCATTACTGTCTGATGCATAAGACAAGCCGCCCACGGCAGAAAACAGACCGCTTACGGTAAAAGTAATCTGATTACCAGCTATTTTCTTTGGTGCATCATTCTTATTTGTAAGGATTGCCAACGTTTTATCTGCATGTTAATTGCTGAGTACAGCAATTATATAAACCATTTTCCAAGCTGTTATTCAGTTACTGGTATCTGTTTTTCGGACCGATAAGAGCCGGGGGCGTTGCACGTTAGCGTTGCACGTTATAGACAGCGGGAGACGGGCATGACGGCCGCGGGCGGAAAGGGGCTCGGCGAAGGGGCGCCGACGCACGGCCTGGCGCAGAGAGCCGGGAGGCAAGGCGGGGGCGGGGC
>NZ_CAJMXC010000051.1:0-13427 GCF_905219715.1 Olsenella sp. CU969 | reverse complement strand
TACGAGGAAGGAACACCCATGCGCGTCAACCAGGCCATTCTCCACAGCTACGAGGGCAAGTCCTGCGTCAAGGTCTTCTCCGAGGCACCCATGGACCTCGCCGACGACGAGGTCAAGCGCTATGTGACCTCCCAGGCCCGCCGCGCCCTCTCCAACCTGGACGCCCGCCGCGGGGCCTTCCTGCCCGACAGCGCCTTCGCCAAGGAGGCCGTGGCCTTCTTCCGCGGCAACGCCGACTTCGCCCCGTTCACGGCCGGCGCCGCCGAGTTCCTCATCGGCCAGATGGGCCAGATGGAGGAGACCCCCTCGNTCGACCTGCTCTTCATNGACTTCGAGGGCCGCGAGGAGGAGACCGTGGACGGCCTGGGCGAGGAGGACATCGAGATGATGTACCGCTCCCAGGCGCCGCGGTACTTGGCCATCGTGATGTTGGAGAGCCGCCGCGCCTACATGCACGAGGTGGGCCGCGACGAGCTGGGCCACACCCTGGCCTCCATCGCCCGGCATCACGCCATCCTGCCCAACCACTCCCAGAAGNTGCGGTCGTTCGCCGTGGTGTCGGCCACGGGCGACGTGCGCTTCTGCGACGAGCCCCGGGTGGTGGCCGGCCGCAGCGTGGAGCTGCTGCCCGAGGCCCTGCTCCAGTGCACGAGCGAGGCCTCGAGCAAGGAGGTCGTGCAGGGGGTGTGCGACCTCGTGGGGGCCGTGGCCGACGAGTTCGGCGCCAACCCCGCCGCCGCCGTGGCCCGGGCCAAGGCCTATGTCTCCGAGAACGCCGAGACCGACGAGGTCCTGGTCCCCGAGCAGCTGGCCCGCGACGTCTTCGCCGACGCCCCGCAGATGCACGACCGCTTCGTCGAGGAGGCCGCCGAGCAGAACCTGCCCGACCGTGTGTCGGTGGAGCCCGAGGTGGCCCGCCGCGTGGCCGCCAAGCACAAGATCCGCACCGACACGGGCGTCGACATCACGTTCCCGGCCGAGTACGGCAAGAACCCCGACTNCCTGGNGTTCGAGAGCAACCTCGACGGCACGCTGAGCATCCGCATCAAGAACGTGGGGGCCATCGAGAACCGGTAGGACCCAGCGCCTACGCCCGGGCCGCCATCCACTCCGCCATCTCGGGCATCGCCGGCTGCACCGCGATNCCGATNAGCGTGGGGCCGGTGTGCACCAGCAGGTCCGGCGAGAGCCTGGAGCGGATGAGCCCGCAGGCGTTGCCCACNTTCTCCTGGAGCAGGGCCACGTAGCGCTCGGGCATCGGGTCGTCGCCGGTGGCNGAGGCGCAGGCCAGCACCACGTCCTTGTAGAGCCTCGCGCGCTCGGCGANGAGGNCCACCGTGGCCTTGAGGGCACGCTCGCGGCCGCGGCACTTCTTGACCGTGCGGTACCTGCCCTCCTCGTCGCACTCGAAGATCGGCTTGATGTTGAGGGCGGAGCCCAGGCGGTAGGTGGCCTCGGAGATGCGACCGCCGTGGCGCAGGAACGAGAGCTCGTCGAGCGAGAAGAGCACCCACGTCTGCTCGGCCTCGGCGTTGCGGNGCCCCTCCAGCAGGTCGAAGTCCACGCCGGCCTCGACCATGAGGGCGCAGTCCATGACGGTCATGCCGGCGGCCACGCCGATGGACCTGGTGTCCACCACGGCCACGGGGAAGTCCTCCATCTGNTTGGCCACGAGGTGGCAGGTCTGGTTGGTGGCCGAGAGCCCCGAGGAGATGGTCACGACGACGGCCTTCTCGTAGCCGTCGGCTCTGGCCTGCTCCAAGGTCTCCCTGATGGAGGCGGGGCTCGGCAGCGAGGTGGTGGGGATCTCGGTGGAGAACCGCTCGATCACCTCCTCGGCCGTGATGTCCACGCCGGAGCGGAAGCTGCCCTCGGTGTAGTTGATCTGGAGGGGGATCTGTCTGATGTCGTGCGCTTCGGCGAAGTCCGCTGGCACGTTGGTGCCGGTGTCGGTCACGACGGCTATCTTCTGGGCGTTCATGGAGGCGTGTCACCCTTTCGGTTGTGCAGGGGCAGGTGCTCGGTGGCCATGCCCCCGGGTACCTACCCCGTGTTCGCGGTGGATTTGCCGACGGGGCCCTCCGTTCCGGAGTCCCCGAGGCCTCCATACTATCTGTTAGCGAGCTGATAAAATCGACGTTCGATGAATCGACGGCGTACTAAGGANCCGCTTGCCATGGCACAGAACCAGCACGTCGACGGTGGGGAGAAGCCCATCGTCATCATCTCGGAGCCCAAGGTCAGGGAGCGCCGCAGGAAGCGCCTCCGCCGCCAGAAGCTGACGTCCAACGGCACCGTGGCCGCGGCGGTCATGGTCTTCGCGGCCCTCGTGGCCGTCGTGGTGGCCAACACCCCGGCCTACGAGGCGGTGCACCACTTCCTCATGGAGCCCCTCACGCTGGGCGTGGGTCCCCTCGTGGGCACCCTCTCGGTGGAGGTGTTCGTCAACGACTTCCTCATGGCCGTCTTCTTCCTGCTCGTGGGCATAGAGCTCAAGTACGAGATGACCGTCGGCGAGCTCAAGAACCCGCGCCAGGCCGCCCTGCCCATGCTGGCGGCTGTGGGCGGCGTGGTCGTGCCCGCCCTCATCTACGTCGCCTTCAACGTGGGCGGCCCCGGCATCGGCGGCTGGGCCATCCCCATGGCCACCGACATCGCCTTCGCCCTGGGCGTCATGAGCCTGCTGGGAGATCGCGTGGCCCCCGCCACCAAGGTCTTCTTCTCCACCCTGGCCATCGCCGACGACATCCTCGCCATCGTGGTCATCGCCCTGTTCTACGGCCACGCCCCGTCCATCCCCTGGCTCGCGGCCTCCCTGGCCTGCGTTCTGGTCCTCGCGCTGCTCAACTACGCCCGCGTCTACACCGCGCGCAGCTACGTGGTGGTGGGCCTGGCCCTGTGGTTCTGCATGTTCAACTCGGGCATCCACGCCACGCTCGCCGGCGTGGTGCTGGCGCTGTTCCTGCCCTGCACGAGCGACATCCGCCTCACGGCCCTGCGCCCCTGGCTCGAGTCCAAGAGCCGCGAGCTCGACAACGCCTACGACGGCGACCTGGACGTCCTCGGCCAGCACGGGTTCACCCGCNTCGCNTCGGGCGTCGAGCGCGTCATGCACCGTGTGACCCCNCCGCTCCAGCGCATGGAGCACGCCATCACGGTGCCGGTGAACTTCGTCATCCTGCCGATTTTCGCCTTCGTGAACGCCCAGGTGCGCCTCATCGGCGTCGATCCCATGGCCATCGTCTCCGACCCGGTGACCCTCGGCTCGTTCTTCGGCGCCCTCGTGGGCAAGCCGGTGGGCATCATCCTCGTCACCTGGGTGCTGGTGAAGGTGGGCTTCGCCCGGCTGCCNCACGGCGTCGACTGGCACCAGGTCACCGGCGTGGGCATCATGGGCGGCCTCGGCTTCACCATGTCCATCCTCATCTCGGGCCTGGCCTTCACCGAGCCCGCCGAGGTGCTGGNGGCCAAGTGCGCANNCCTGTCNTGCTCGGTGGTCGCCGCCGTCGTGGGCTGCGTCTACATGATGGCCACGGGCCGCAAGGGGAGGGCGTCGTCCGAGGGGTGACGTCGCCTCCCATGTCCTGCCAACAAGGCGCGCCCTCCCCGGCACCGGTCCGGGGAGGGCGCGTCCCTTTTCTTCGCGATAGGGGCATCCCGCGGGGGCGACTCAGCTCACGATGCCGTAGCGGCGCCCNCAGCCGTGGGCGGCCAGGGTGGAGTTGATCTGGTCGCAGAACTGCGGCCGCGTGAGNCCCATGGGCGGCAGGAGCGAGACCACCTCCACGAGGTCCTCGGAGAGGTCGTGGGACTGGGCCAGGACCAGGGCGTCCAAGCGGTCTGCGCGCGTCTCNGTCGCGAAGAGCAGGTCCACGAGGCGCTGGAGCTCCCCGTGCTCGGGCGATTCCTGCCAGGTCTCCGACATCGCTGCGCCCCTTTCCCCGGCGGCCTGTTTCGGGCGCGCGAACANGCCCGCCGACCGGGCCATCATAGCAAGCCGCTCGGCGCCGGGCCGTCTATACTTCTCTGTCAGCCGAAGCCCACCGGACCCGAGGGGGACCCATGGACAACGTGTACCTCGCACTGGACGACGCGGCCCTCGCCGCGGAGGTCGACCGCCTGCAGGCCGACGTCGACGCCCTGGCCGCCAAGGGGCTCTCCCTGGACATGGCCCGCGGCAAGCCCTCGCGCGAGCAGGTGGACCTCTCCCGGTCCATGCTCGACGCCCTCGACTCCGGTTCCTGCCTGGAGGACCAGGGCCAGGACGCCGCCAACTACGGCGTGCCCGACGGCCTTCCCTCNGCCCGCGCCCTCATGGCCTCCCTCNTGGGCGNCCCNGCGTCCCAGGNGGTCGTGGCGGGGTCCTCCTCGCTCAACCTCATGTTCGACTGCGTGGCCCACGGCTTCGTCCGCGGCGTCCGCGGCGCCAAGCCCCAGTGCGCCCAGGGTCCGCTGCGCTTNCTCTGCCCGGCCCCGGGCTACGNCCGGCTCTTTGCCGTCACCGAGCACTTCGGCTTCGAGAACGTGCCCGTGCCCATGACGCCGGAGGGCCCCGACATGGACGTCGTGGAGGGGCTCGTGGCCGACCCGTCGGTCAAGGGCATCTGGTGCGTGCCCAAGTACCAGAATCCCTGCGGCATCACCTACTCCGACGAGACCGTGCGCCGCATGGCGGCCCTTCGCCCCGCCGCACCNGACTTCCGCGTGTACTGGGACAACGCCTACGCGGTCCACGACCTCTACGACGAGGGCGACGAGCTGCTGAACATCTTCGACGTGCTGGCCGGGGAGGGCCGGGATGCGCTCGTCTACGAGTTCGCCTCCACCAGCAAGGTGACGTTCCCCGGCTCCGGCATCGCCGCCGTGGCCGCCAGCCCGGCCGACATCGCCGACCTCAAGGGCTCCTTCGCCGTGGAGCGCGTGTGCCCCGACAAGATGTCCCAGCTCATGCACGTGCGCTCCTTCCCCGACGTCGACGCCGTGCGCGCCCACATGGCCCGGCTGGCCGAGGTCCTGCGCCCGCGCTTCGAGCTCGTGGAGCGGCGCCTCTCCGAGGGCCTCGGCGAGACCGGCTGCGCCACGTGGACCACGCCCCGCGGCGGCTACTTCGTCTCCTTCGAGGGCCCCGAGGGCTCGGCCTCGCGCATCGTGGAGCTCTGCCGTCGGACCGGTGTGACCCTCACCGGTGCCGGCGCCACCTGGCCCGGCGACGATCCCAGGGACTCCAACATCCGCATCGCTCCCAGCTACCCCACNCTGGAGGAGCTCGACGCCGCCCTCGAGGTCTTCTGCGTCTGCGCCCGCCTTGTGAGCGCACAGCTGGCCGCCGAGGCCCGCGGACTTCGTTGAAGTTCTGGAGAATGGGTTGCATCTGATTGAAGCGCCGGGGGTTGGTATAAGCTTCCCCCTTGCTTCGAGAAGTCTCNTTACGGACCTATGCGTGGAGGTGCTGTGGCCGGTTCCAAGAAGGGCCGTAAGAAGCCCACGGGCAAGGAGGTCGCCGTCGTCGTGGTGTCGGTGATCATGGTCGTGTCCATCCTGCTGCCCTCCTTCTCCCAGATATTCGCGTCCCAGCCCACCACCTCGTCAGCACCCACGTCCTTCGACGGGGCGGCCTCCAAGTACCGGCCCGAGGTGGACAGCGCCAAGGAGGCCGTGGACCGCGACGGCGGCGACAAGGCCGCCCAGCTCAAGCNCGCCCNGGCCTGCTACCAGTGGGGCATCTACGCTGAGTCCTANGCCGGCAACGACGACGAGCAGTCCGAGGCCAAGGAGCTCCTCGACCAGGCCCGGCAGGCCTTCGGCGCCTACCTGAACCTCGAGGGCTCCCTCGAGAGCGACGAGGCCAGGAACGCCGCCGTGGACCGCGCCCTGTGCGACTACTACGCCGGGGACACCGCGGCTTGTATCGAAAGCCTTAAATCCGTTGCGGACGAGACCAATTACGCGCCCGCGTGGGCCAACCTCGGTATGATGTATCAGAATCAGGGAAGCACCCAGGACGCCATGGACGCCTACCAGCACGGCATCGACGCGGATCCCGACGGCGCCGCGGGCGTCAAGAGCTACTGCGAGCAGATGCTCTCGAGCCTCAAGGGCTCGGCCGCCAGCGAGTCCGGCGGCGCCGAGGCGCTCTCCCAGAAGTTGGACACGACCCAGCCCTCCTCGTGACCGAGGGATGTACCACCCGCACCGTTGGCTGATCCGCGCCCGAGGCGCATGAAGAGGAAGAAGAGGAAGGCCCCCATGTCTCTCTCTGTGAAGACCGAAAAGACGGGATCCCACGTCGACGTCGTCATCCTCGGCGAGGTGGACGTCTCCTGCGCNCCCGACCTCACCGAGGCCCTGGCCAGCGTCCTGGAGGACGACGTNGCCACCATCGACGTCGACATGGCNCAGGTGCCCTACATCGACTCCACCGGCATCGGCGTGCTCGTGGCCGCCGCGCACCGCGCCCAAGACGCGGGCNCCGAGCTCACCGTGAGCCGCCCCCAGCCCAACGTCCTGCGCGTCCTCACGCTCCTCGGCGTGGGCTCCGAGTTCAACGTCAACGAGGCCTAGGCGGTCTCTTCAATTCTCAACTCTTAAGGGAATCTTGCACCCAGGTTGCCTAAGCCTTAAAGTATGGGCTTACATGCGCTGAACCCGTGGGGACCGCCGCATCCGACGGTCCCCATTTCTATGCAGGGAGGGGGTGCCCCGATTGTTTGGCATCGGAGACACCGAGTTCGTCCTCATCGTCATCTTCGCGTTCCTGCTCTTCGGGCCCGACAAGCTGCCGGGCATGGGGCGCACCATCGGCCGCGGCCTCAGGCAGTTCCGCGAGGCACAGGACTCGGTCACCAAGGTGGTCCAGTCCGAGGTCATCGATCCCATGACCAAGGCGGCCTCCGCCGGTGCCGACGGCGTCAAGGCCAAGGTGGCCACCGACGAGGACGCCGACATCGAGGCGGCCGACCTCACCCGGCGGAGCGCCGAGACCTTCGCCGAGCGCAAGGCGCGCCTGGCCGCCGAGAAGGCCGCCCGCGACGGGGCCGCGGCCGGCGGCGCCGCCGCGGCCGCGAACGACGCGGCCGATGCGCCCGCCGTTCCCGCGTCGGCCGAGGAGCCCGAGTCCGAGGCGGCTCCCGCCTCCGAGCCCGGGGCCAACCCCCGCAGCGCCGCCTCCCTCTACGGCCTCGCGCCCAAGGCGCCCGCGGCCGATCCCAGTACCGCCGCCCCCGAGGACCCGGCACCCGCCGGGGCCGCAGACCCCGCAGCCGGAGAGGAGGGAGGGAGCCGCGCCTAGCGCTCCCGTCCGCCCATGCCCATCGGACCCGCACGCATGCCCTTGATGGACCACCTCGGCGAGCTGCGCCGCCGGCTCACCATCATCGTGGTGGCCGTCGTCGTCTGCGCCGTGGCCGTCTACANGGCCACGCNCACCATCATCGACATCGTCATCGACCCCATCCGCGGCTTCCTGCCCAACGGCGGCAAGCTCGCCATCATGAGCTCTCTCGGCGGCTTCACCATCCGCTTCAAGGTGGCCTGCTTCGCGGCCGTCATCATCACGTGCCCCATCATCATCTGGGAGGTCCTGGCGTTCTTCCNGCCGGCGCTCAAGCCCAACGAGCAGCGCTGGGTNGTGCCCANGGNGGGGGCCATGGTGGCGCTGTTCTTCCTCGGCATGGTGTTCTGCTACTTCGTCATCCTGCCGGCGGCCTTCGGCTGGATGATCGACCAGTCGAGCGCCTTCGCCACGGTGCTGCCCAACGCCGAGGACTACATCTCCATCATCATGCTGCTGGAGATAGGCTTCGGCATCGCCTTCCAGGTGCCCCTCGTGATCTTCTACCTGTCGATCCTGCACCTGGTGACCTACAAGACGTTCCGCGAGAACTGGCGCTTCNTCTATGTCGGGCTCCTGGTCTTCTCGGCCGTGGTCACGCCCGACGCCAGCCCGGTTACCATGTTCTTCATGTTCGCCGCGCTCGTCATGCTCTACGAGGNGTCCCTCGCCGTGGCCCGCGTGGTGTTGGTGCGGCAGGACGGGCCGGAGTCGCTCCGGTGGACCCGCGAGGACTACGAGCTCCACGCGGAGCGCGCCGACGACTAGAGGAACCGCAANCGCCGGGGGTCCGCACGATGGGCGGGCCCCCTTGAACCTATGAGGGAGTGAGAGCCGTGGTACNCGTCATCGCCGAGNAGAACGACGCGGCCAAGCAGATAGCCCGGCTCCTGAGCNAGTCCGGGAGGCCCGAGAACGACAAGGTCTACGACACGCCGGTTTACCGCTTCCGCCGCGGGGGCGACGACTGGGTGGCCGTCGGCCTGCGCGGCCACATCCTGGCCCCCGACTTCCCGCGGGAGCTGCACTACGCCGACGGCGAGGGCTGGTTCGCCGTGGACGAGGACGGCGAGGTCCTNGCCGCCGACGTCCCCGANACCCTGCCGAGGCCCCCGTTCGACGGCGGTCTCAAGAAGGACGGCACCCCCAAGAAACCCCGCAAGCCCTACCTGCCCGACGGCATCGACATCAAGGGCNGGAAGGTGCCGAGCCTGCCGTACCTCGTGTGGGCCCCGGTGGAGAAGAAGCCGGCCGAGAAGGGCATCATCCGCGCCCTCAAGAACCTGGCCAAGAAGGCCGACGAGGTGGTCATCGCCACGGACTTCGACCGCGAGGGCGAGCTCATCGGCTCCGACGCCCTCTCCCAGGTGCGCATGGTCAACCCCGACGTCCCGGTGACCCGCGCCCGCTACTCCGCCTACACCAAGGCCGAGATCGACCACGCCTTCGACAACCTCGTGGAGCTCGACCAGGACCTCGCCGACGCCGGCGAGAGCCGTCAGTACATCGACCTCATCTGGGGTGCCGCCCTCACGCGCTACCTCACCATGGCCCGCTACGGCGGCTTCGGCAACGTGCGCAGCGCCGGTCGCGTGCAGACCCCCACGCTCGCCCTCGTGGTGGAGCGCGAGCGCGAGCGCCAGGCGTTCGTGCCCGAGGACTACTGGGTCATCCAGGGCATGGGCGAGAAGGACGGCGAGGAGTTCAGGATCTCCCACGCCAAGGGTCGCTTCTGGAAGGCCGAGGAGGCCGAGGAGGCCTTCGCCGCCGTGAAGGGGGCCACCGAGGGCACCGTGCGCGCCGTCACCCGCAAGAGCCGTACCTCCAAGCCCCCCGCGCCCTTCAACACCACGTCGCTCCAGGCCGCGGCCGCGGCCGAGGGGCTCGCGCCCGGCCGCACCATGCGCCTCGCGGAGTCGCTCTACATGGACGGCCTCATCTCCTACCCCCGCGTGGACAACACGGTCTACCCGTCGTCGCTCGACCTCGCCGCCACGGCCAAGGCCCTCAGGAAGGTGCCGGCCTACGCCCCTGTGGTCGACCAGATCCTCTCGGGCGGCCCCGTCAAGGCCACCCGCGGCAAGCAGGAGACCACCGACCACCCGCCCATCTACCCCACGGCCCCGGCCGACCCCGACAAGCTCGAGCCCGCGGCCTGGAAGCTCTACAACCTCGTCGCCCGCCGCTTCCTCGCCACCCTCATGGGCCCCGCCGTCATCGAGGGCACCAAAGTGGAGNTCGACGTGGCCGGCCAGCCGTTCCTGGCNTCCGGTGACGNGCTNAAGACCAAGGGCTACNGCGCCATCTACCCCTACGGCCTCAAGAAGGACGAGCAGCTGCCCGCCATGGCCGAGGGCGACGTCGTGGCCGTGCGCGACGTGGCCTGCGAGGCCAAGCAGACCGAGCCGCCGGCGCGCNACAGCCAGGGCCGCCTCATCCAGGAGATGGAGAGGCGCGGCCTGGGCACCAAGTCCACCCGTGCCTCCATCATCGACCGCCTCTTCCAGGTGAAGTACCTCAAGAACAACCCCGTGGAGCCGAGCCAGCTGGGCATGGCCATCATCGACGCCCTCGACCGGTTCGCCCCCACNATCACCACNCCGGAGATGACGAGCACCCTCGAGGACGACATGACCCGCGTGTCCGAGGGCGCCACGAGCGAGGCCGCCGTGGTGGACCGCTCCCGCGCGCTGCTCNCCGGCATGATGGACGACCTCATCGAGCACACCGACGACCTCGGTGAGGCNATCGCCGACNCCGTGACCGCNGACGCCCGCGTGGGCGCCTGCCCTAAGTGCGGCAAGGACCTCGTGCTCAAGAACTCCGCCAAGACCCGCTCCNGGTTCATCGGCTGCATGGGCTGGCCCGACTGCGACGTCACCTACCCGGTGCCGGGCCGCAACACCGACAAGATCGAGCCGCTCGAGGAGCCGTGCCCCGAGTGCGGCGCCCCGCGCCTCAAGGTGTGGCCGTTCCGCTCCAAGCCCTACGAGCAGTGCGTGAACCCCGTGTGTCCCACCAACCGCGAGCCCGATGTCGTGGTGGGCACCTGCCCGGTGTGCGCCGAGGCCGGCCGCCACGGCGACCTCGTGGCCCACAAGAGCGAGAAGACCGGCAAGCGTTTCATCCGGTGCACCAACTACGANGAGTGCGGTGTGAGCTACCCGCTGCCCCAGCGCGGCAAGCTGTCGGCCACNGGCGAGACCTGCCCCCACTGCGGGGCCCCCGTGGTGGAGGTGGAGACCGACCGCGGCCCCTGGCGCATCTGCGTGAACATGGACTGCCCCGGCAAGGAGAAGAAGGCCAAGGGCGCACCCCGCGGCCGCGCCCGCACCGCCCGCAAGCGCTCGTAGCCGCACCCATACCACGGGAGGTCTGTCATGAAGGTCCTGCTCATCAACGGGAGCCCCCACGCCGGCGGGTGCACGCGCACCNCCCTCAACGAGGTGGCCGGCGTCCTCANCGANTGCNGCGTCNAGNCNCNGGTCAAGAACGTGGGCGCCTCGGTGCGCTCCGGCTGCCTCGCCTGCGGCCGCTGCAAGCGGACGGGCCTCTGCGCCCTCGACGACGTGGTCAACGAGGTCATCGAGCTCCTGCCGGGGGCCGACGGCCTCGTCGTGGGCTCGCCGGTCTACTACTCCGGCGCCAACGGCGGCCTCTGCGCGTTCATGGACCGNCTGTTCTACGCGGCCTCCAANCGCCTGGCCTTCAAGCCGGCGGCCGCCGTGTGCAGCGCGCGCCGCGCCGGCACCACGGCCACGTTGGAGCGGCTCAACCAGTACTTCCTCATCAACAANATGCCCGTGGTGCCGTCCCAGTACTGGAACATGGTCCACGGCAACAGCCCCGAGCAGGTGCGCCACGACGCCGAGGGCCTGCAGACCATGCGCACCCTCGGCCGCAACATGGCCTGGATGCTCCGCTGCATCGCNGCGGGCCAGGAGGCGGGCGTCGACCGTCCGCTCCACGAGCCGGGCGTGCGCACCAACTTCATCGGCGACTGACGTGGCGGCGGGACGCCGCCGTCGTTGGAAGGAGACCCCTTGTCCAGGAGAAAGCTCGTCATCACCGGCGCCAACGGCTACATCGCGAGCCTCGTGGCCCTGTACAACGCGGACCGGTTCGACATCGTGCCCGTGACCCGNNCCGACGTCGATTTCGCCGACCCCGAGGCCGTGCGCGCGCACNTCTCGGCGCTGGACTTCGACCTGCTCCTCCACACCGCCGCCGTGGCCGCCACGGCCCTCTGCGAGAACGAGCCCGAGATGACCCACCGGGTGAACGTGGAGTCGCCCATTGCCCTCGCCGAGGTGTGCCGCGACAAGGGTGCGAGGTTCCTGTTCATCACCACCGAGCAGACCTTCAACGCCAAGACCGCCGGCGCGCCCTTCGCCNAGGACGCCGAGNCCGAGAGCNACTCCCACTACGGCCGCCAGAAGACCGAGGTGGACACCTGGCTCGCCGCCTCCGACGTCGACCATGTGACCCTGCGTCTCTCCTGGATGATGGGCCTGCCCCTCCACGGCGTGCGCCCGAGCCCCAACGTGGCGCTCCAGGTGCTCGAGGCCGTGCGCCCCGGCGCCCCGGCCTCGTTCANGGTCCACGACCGCCGCTGCCTCACCTACGCCCAGAACCTGGCGGACTCCTTCGCCCAGGTCTGCGAGCTGCCCCGCGGCACCTACAACTTCGCGGCCGANACCGACGGCTCCGTGTACCAGTGCGCCCGGCGCCTGGCCGCGGCCTTCGGCGCGACCGCCGAGGAGGTCGACGCCCTCATCCGCCCGGACCTCGAGAGCTACGCCGACCAGCCCCGCGACTACCGCCTCGACTCCTCCAAGATCCGCGCCGCGGGCATCGACCCCGGCACCTTCGAGGGCAACGTGGCCGCCGTCATGGNCNACNTCGNCTTCCNCGAGAAGCCCTTCTAG
Organism: Olsenella sp. CU969; assembly: GCF_905219715.1. Taxonomy (NCBI): domain Bacteria; kingdom Bacillati; phylum Actinomycetota; class Coriobacteriia; order Coriobacteriales; family Atopobiaceae; genus Olsenella; species Olsenella sp. CU969. The sequence goes on along the minus strand of NZ_CAJMXC010000051.1, from coordinate 1,169 downwards.
GAGGCCGTCGTGGAGCGGGGAACGTTCATAACCCTGGAGGGGACCGACGGGTCGGGCAAGACCACCCAGGCGGCACGGCTGGCGGCGGCCCTCGAGGCCGCGGGCCGCGAGGTCGTGCGCCTGCGGGAGCCCGGCGGCACCGCGATCTCAGAGAAGGTGCGGGCCCTCCTGCTGGACCCTGCCAACGGGGCCATGACGGCGCCGTGCGAGCTCCTCCTCTACGAGGCCTCCCGCGCCCAGCTGGTGGGGGAGGTCGTGGGGCCGGCCCTGGCCCGCGGCGCCTGGGTGGTGTGCGACCGGTTCGCCGACTCCACGACGGCCTACCAGCGCGCCGGCCGAGGCCTGCCCGCCTCCATGGTGGAGGGGGCCAACGCCCTGGCCTGCGGCGACTGCGTGCCCGACGTCACGCTCTGGCTCGACGTCAGCCCGCGTCGCGCCTTGGGGCGCGCCCTGTCCGGGGGTTGCGACCGCATCGAGGCCGAGGGCCTCGCCTTTCAGGAGCGCGTGCGCGCCGGCTANGAGGACGTCTGGCGCCGCCACGGCGACCGCGTGGCGCGCGTGGACGCGTNGGGCACCCCCGACGAGGTCTGGGGCGCCGTGGTGGCGGCCCTCGCCGAGAGGGGCGTCCATGTCTGAGACCGCCGTGCCCCCGTGCCTCTCCGCCCTCGACGGCCAGCCCCGGGTGAGGCGCTTCCTCGCCGACGCCCTGGCCCAGGGGCGCGTGGGGGCCGCCTACCTGTTCTGCGGCACTGCGGGCGAGGAGGCCCACAGGGCCGCCGTGGCCCTGGCCCAGGCCCTCGTGTGCCCCCGCGGCGGCTGCGGCGACACGGCCTCCTGCGACGACTGCCGCCTCGTGGCGGCCGGCGACCACCCCGACGTGACGATCCTGTCGCCCGACTCCGCCACGGGCTACCGCATCGAGCAGGTGCGCGACGAGGTCATCGCCCGCGCCCAGAAGACGCCGGTGCGCTCGCCGGCGAAGGTGTTCGTGCTGGAGCGGGCCGACCAGCTCCGCGGCGTCTCGGCCAACGCCCTGCTCAAGACCATCGAGGAGCCCCCGGGCGACACCCACTTCATCCTCTGCTCCCCCGCCCCCGACCTCGTGTTGCCCACCATCGTGAGCCGCTGCCAGGTGGTGCCCTTCGCGCCCGCGGCCGCGGGGCACACGG
>NZ_CAJMXC010000050.1:0-13608 GCF_905219715.1 Olsenella sp. CU969 | reverse complement strand
GAAAGGTCGGAGGCATCCTCGGCGACGGCGGGGGCAGCCGACCCCAGACCCCAGACCAAAGCCAAAGCCGCAGCGGCTGCTGCGGCAGTCCTCTTCCTGCTCATATCCACAGCGCTTCCCGCCCCTTCCGAATGCGCGTATCAGCATCTATCAAGGTATCACAAGAAACGAATACTGAACTATTCCGTTTTGCCCCTAATCAACGGGNCGGTCCGCACCTTGGGTCGTGTCGTAGGTGTGGCCCCGCTGGGGACGCCTGGTCTTGTGGGCCCATACCAGCACGGCAACACCTGCGGCCACCAAAGGCAAGCTCAGCACCTGCCCCATGGTGATGGGGCCAAAAAGGTAGCCGAGCTGGGCGTCGGGCACGCGAACGAACTCCACAAGGATGCGAAAACACCCGTAAAGCACGAGAAACCAGCCGAGAAACGTACCCTGGGGCCTGGGCGGGAGCTTGCGCGACAGGGCGTAGAGGATGACAAAGAGCACGATTCCCTCGAGAAACGCCTCGTAGAGCTGGGAGGGGTGGCNCGTCACGGCACCGCCTGTCTCGAACACCACGCCCCAAGGAAGGTCGGTGGGCTTGCCCCAGAGCTCGCCGTTGACGAAGTTGGCCAGGCGACCGAAGAACAGGCCGATGGGGGCCACAATGACGCCGAGGTCGCAAAAGGTTGCCACGGAGATGTGAAACGGACGGCACGCAATGATGCCTCCCAAAATGGCACCCACAAGGCCGCCATGGAAGCTCATGCCCCCTTGGGAGAAAGCGAGGATCTCCAGCGGGTGCGCCCAATAGTAGCCGGCGCCGTAGAACAGGACGTAGCCCAAGCGGCCGCCGATGATGGCGCCGAAGGCCACGCCGATGACGCCGGTCATGATGTCGTCTGCCGACAGGTCGAGCGACCAGCGCTTGACGATGCGCCCGATGACGAGGCCGCCCACAACGAAGGCCGCGAGGTAGGCAAGGCCGTACCAGCGCACCACGAGGGGCCCCAGCTCGAAGGCGACAGGGCTGNGGCTATGGTAGAGCTCGTTGAGCATAAGGATCCAAACCGAGATGGGGGACGTGACCTAAGACAGCCTAGCCCAACCAGGCACCGGACGACGAGAACCGCTCCTGCCGCCCGTCGATGACCACAGTGCCCGTGGCCATGGCCCCGCCCGTTTTGGGGTCGAGGTAGTACCACGTGCCGCCCACTCGCTGCCAGCCGACCTGCATGGCGCCGGAGCTTGCCAGCCAATACCAGGAGCCGCCCTTCTTGAGCCAGCCGGTGTCCATGGCGCCGGAGCCAGACAGGTGGTACCACGTGCCGCCGTCGTCGAGCCAGCCTGTGCCCATAGAACCCTCCGGGCCGTACGGGGAGCTCGTGGGGCGCAGCCAGTACCAGGCGCCGCCGACGCGCTGCCACCCCGTGGTCATGGCGCCGGAGCCCGAGAGGTAGTACCACCGGCCGCCGTNCTGGAGCCATCCNGTGCCCACCGACCCTTGCGGGCCCCATGAGGAGCCCGTGGGGCGCAGCCAGTACCACGTGCCGTCGACCTTGGTCCAGCCGGTGGCCATGACGCCCGTTCCCCTGTCAAAGAAGTAGCGCGAGCCGTCCACGTTGAGCCATCCGACCTGCATGGCGCCCGAGGAGCGGTCGAGGAAGTACCAGGCGCCGCGGTCGTTGAGCCAGCCGGACCCCCTGGCGCCGTTGGGACGCAGCCAGTACCAGTCATCGCCCGCCTTGGTCCAACCCGTGGCCATAACGCCGGTCTGGGGGTCGAGGTAGTAGGTGTCGCCACCCACTCTCTGCCAGCCGATGAGAACCCGGGAGTCTCGGTCGAGCAGGTAGTAGCGGCCGGACAACAGCTTCCAGCCGCTGCCCTCCACCAGCTTCCCGCCCGCATCAAAAAGGCGCATGGAGCCGTCGTCCATCTTGGCGGTGCCGCCGCTGGCCACCAGGCCCTCGGCGTCCACCCAATAGCGCCCGCCGTCGGCGCTCACCCAGCGGCTCTCCGCCGCAAAGCAGCTGTCGTCGAAATAACGGCGGTTCCCGGCCGGGTCCGTGTGCCAGCCGACCAAGGGCTTGAGGTGGCCGCCCACGATCGACACGCAGTGGGGTGACTCGTTGCGCACGTAGGTGGCGTCGGCGTCTTCCGGCCAGTTGTTGGTGATGACGGCGCCCGTGAGGTCGATGACGATGGAGTCGAGGCCCGCACGCCGCGCCGTGCCGGTATCCATGAACTGGACCAGGGGTCTGCGACCGGCAAGCCAGCCGAGCAGCGCGTCCGAAGGGGTGACGGTGCGCATGGGAGCGGTCATCACGCACATGTCGGGGTCCAAGGCCTCCATGAGGGCCGAGGTGNTGGACTTGGCCCAACCGTGGTGGGCGACCTTCATGACGTCCACGTTGCCCACCTGTCTGGCCAGGCGGTCCTCGTCGCCGTCCACGTTGTCGATGTCGCCGGCCAGAAAGGCCCTGTGCCCGTTGGCGGACACGACAACGCCCAGCGAGAACTCGTTGGCGTCCCACTTGGGCTGAGAGAGGTAGTCCTGGTCGTAGTTGACCACCTCGAGTTCCATGGCGCCCAGCGAGAACCTCGGGTTCCCCACCTGCGGAGATGGGTCCACCACCACGTTGCCGTCCCCATCGGTGGTCACGCCGGGATTGACGGGCGCGGCAGGGTCGAACGACTGGACGAGCACGGCCCCGCAAGACTCGGCGGCGGCAACGGCCTGGTCGTAGACGTACAGGTTGTCCCACAGGCGGGAGGGGGTCGAGACGCAGTCGTCGTTGTAGGGCATCAGGTACACGCGCTCAGGGCGGTAGCGCTCTATCAGCTCGTCGGCGCCGCCGATGTGGTCGCTGTGGGGATGCGTGCCGATAAAGAACTCCACGTTGTCAGCGGTGGCGCCCAAGCCGTCGAGCAGCGCGAACACGCGGTCGGTGATGCCGGACCCGCGGGTAATGCCCGGGCGCGCAGGGTAGCGCGGGTCGCTGCCGTCGGGGGCGTCGTCGTCCTCGCCGGCGTCCACGACGCCAAAGACCTTTTGGCCGTCGCGCACGCTCTCCAAGACGATGGCGTCGGTGTCGGCACCCGACACGACATAGATTTTCGCGTAATTTGACGGAAGCGCCTCGGCCCGCGCGGCCGTGGGCGCACCAAACGCCACGGCGCCGCAGAGGAGCGCCCCCAGAAAAAGAAAGGCCCGCTTGTTCAAGGTCCTTCCCTTCCCCTCAGCTCGGCAGATGAAAAACCGACCGCCGTTGCGGCCGGCACACTAGGCTACGCCTTCAATCGAGCAAAGGCGTAATCCTCATCATATTGCATTGTTTCACATCAAGCTTAAATCGTGGGCCGCATCTCAGTCGGTGAGCACCCGGGAGGCGGTTGCGCCCATCTGCCCCTGGTAGTGGCTGCCCAAGGCCGCCGACCCATAGGGCCGCTCCACGGGGCTGCTCATGCGCTCGAAGCTCAACTGGCCGATGCGCATGCCGGGGCGCAGCATGATGGGCAGCGTGGCCACGTTGGAGAGCTCGAGCGTGAGCTCGCCGTCCCAGCCGGGGTCGACGTAGCCGGCGGTGGAGTGGATCATGAGGCCCAGGCGCCCCAGGGTCGACTTGCCCTCGAGCTTGCCGAGGACGTCGTCGGGGAGCACGATGCGCTCCCGGGTGGTGCCGAGGGNGAACGGGCCCGGGTGCAGGATGAAGGCCTCGCCCGGCGCCACCACGACCTCCTCCGTGAGATCGGGCTGGTCGGCCATGGGGTCGATGAAGGCGTGGGTGGAGTTGCGGAAGATCCTGAAGTTGGCGCCCAAGCGGACGTCGACGGAGGCCGGTTGCACGTCGCGGTCGAGCAAGGGCTCGATGACGATGCGGCCCTCGGCAAGCTCTCGTTTGATGTCTCGGTCCGACAAGACCATGGCAGGCTCCTTTCGAGCGGATAAGGTNTTTTTCGATTAGGGGCGCCCCACAGGGCCGCTCCCCTCCCCCTGGCTAAAGCGTTTTGCCATGGAGCGGCGTAGCGCGAGCATGTTAAAGCCGCCCCCGCACAGGCAGGAGAGGACGACGGCAAACGTGACGCCGTTGAGCTGGAACGCCGCCACCAGGGGCACCATGGCCGCAAGGGAGACCGCCAGGGCAATGCCGCCGCCTGCAAGGTTGATCTTGAACAGGCGCACCGCGNCGGCGAGGCTGTCCATAAAGCTCAAAAAGGCAATGGCGAGCGAGGCCCCCACGAGCGGCGGCAGGAGGTAGACATAGTCTGCAACGCGCGAGCCGTACACGAGGGTGTAGAGAAACTCGCCGAACAGCTCCACGCCCGCAATGCACACGACGCCGATGGCCGCGATGCCTGCCGCCACAAGGCCCATGAGCCTCCAGAAGCGGGCGCCGTCGCCGCGCTCGTAGGCGTCGGTGAAGTAGCCCAGCAGCGGGTTGTAGATATAGGCCGCCCCGGTCTGCACGATGGCCATGGGGGCCGCCATGGTCCCGTANGCGCCAAGGGCCGCCTCGCCCATGGCAACCATCAGGTACTGGCGCGGAACGGACGTGGCACCCGAAATGGTGACGAAAGCGATCACGGCAGGGGCGCAGCGCACGAGCATGCGCTTGGTCTTGGGCCAGGAAATGCCCACCTTGAACTCGGTGAAGTAGCGCCCATGGGGCAGGTCGTAGAAGACGCCCACGGCGCACATGCCCAGAAAGAGGCAGAACAGGGCGANGGTGANGTTCTGGGTTGCCGCGAAGACCCCGGCGAACACCACGATGGTCACAAGGCCCNGGAGGGCGTAGGAGATGCNGATGTAGTCCATGCGGCCGCGCACCTGCTCAAAGCCGTGCACGGCATCGAGCGTGGTGGCGGCCACTTTATAGAGGGCATAGCAAAAGATGGGAAGCAGCAGGTCGGAAGNNCTTGTGACCAGGGNGTANGCCATNAGCAAGACGATNCCCAGGCCCCCTGTGATCAGCCGCAGCCCCAGGTACTCTCCCAGGGTATGCTCGCCGTGAAGGTCGCTGATCTGATAGACATACAGGCGGTAGTCCACCACGGGCGCAAAGATGAGATAGACGCTCATCACATAGGAGTAGACGCCCGCTGCGTCGTAGCCCACGGAGAGGCGCAGCACAAGCACGGTGATAAGCCACTGGCAGAGCAGGTTGAAAAACNAGCCCGCGCTGTTCCACGCCATGTTTTGTTTTATGGAAAGCGGCCTGGTGCNCCTGTCCTCAACGGACCCGCTGGTGCTCACCCCTAGACGGCGCGGACGGCGGTGACACCGGGGACGTGCTCCTTGAGAACGCGCTCGATACCCATGGAAAGGGTCATGCCCGAAAGGGCACAGCCGGCGCATGCGCCGTTGAGCTCGAGGGAGACGACGCCGTTCTCGTCCACGCCCACAAGCTCGCAGTCGCCGCCGTCAGCCTGCAGGCTGGGGCGCACGGCATCGAGCACCTTCTCGAGCAGCTCTTCGTCAACGGCCATAGGGGCCTCCTTTGGGTCGGCGCCTCGCGAAATCCCGGCGAGGCGCAGGTGTTTTCTTTCGGCATGGTACCAGCTTCATGACGTCGATAGGTGAAGGCCCTGAGAAGAGCCGGGCGCCGGCGCCCGCCGGACGTCCTAGTTGAAGTCCTCGAAGTCGCACTCCACCCNGTCGCCTGCGGCNACCGGCNNNNTNGCCGCNGNAGGGCGGTCNTTGACCTCGAGCTGCCAATAGCCCCGGCCACCGGATGCCAGGCCGTCCACAGACGTGACGGCGCCCCCACCGGCATCGGCGCCGTCCGAAACCGTGCCTGAGGACGAGGAGGAAGCGGACTGCGGCTGCTGGGCCGATGTCTGCCGGTTTACGGACGCCGCGCCGGCCGAGAAGGCCCACACGCCCAGGCACGGGCCCGCAAGGGCGGTCACGCACGCCACGATCGCCAGGGTGCGCCGGCCGTGGCCCGGCGCACCCTGAGAGCCGGAACTCCCGGACGGCGGCATCGCCTCGGGAGGCTGGGGTCTCGCGGGGCTTTCCCGATGGCTCTGGGCGTCGTCGGCCATGGCCCTCTCCTTTTGCCGGAATGTGTCGTTGTCCGAACGGACCATTCCGGCCAACAGGGGCGCCTGTACAGCGACAGAGCTAAATTCGTCGAAGCACCCCGCCTCAGTCCACCTTGGAGAAGAGATGGCCCAAGGTGCTGCCGGGCTCCGGCGCNGGCAGGGCCTCTCCTGCCGCCACGGCCGTCAGGGCGTCGGCGGCGCGACGCACCTGACGGGCCGCACCATCGGCGTCGAGCAGGGTGGCGTCCACCAAAAGGCGCTCCACCCCTGCCAGCAAGAGCTCGCGCACCTTGGGCACGGAGTCTGCGGGCTCGTCCCACCAAATGCGCGAGCGGCCCTGGCGGTCGGTGCGCACGGGCAACCTGCGGTCGTCGATGTTTCGCAGGTAAAGGTCGCGCTCGCGCAGGCGGCAGCAAACGCAGTCATGGATGCAGGCGTCGGCCATCTGGAGCACGCAGTGCTCGCTCGTCATGGCGCGCACGGCCCCGTACACCGTGACCCCCACAGGCACCGAGGCGGCGCGGCACACCGGGGCCATCTGCGCCACGGTGAGCTCCGGAGAGAGCCAGAACGCCGCGGNGCNCGCCTCCTCCAGNGCCTCCACGCAGCTGCGGTTGTGCACCGGAATGCAGCCGCGCACCTCCGGGGCGGCCCCGCGCTCGGCCNCCAGGGCAAGCTCGCTCACGTTTCCCACGGCGACGGGGGCATCGGCCACAACGAGCGGGTCGATGCGGCTGTGGTCGGGCCCGCGGCAGACCTCGTCCAAAACGGGGATGCAGCCGGCCGGAAAGGCCTCGGGCGCGGCCAGAAGCTCGTCTCCCGGCACATAGACGCGCCCTGCCCCGGCCTCAAAAGCGGTATGGGCTACCTCGGGCGAGGGCGCCAAGCAGCACACTTCGGCGCGAAGGGCCGCTTGTCGCAGGGCCCCTTCACGGTCCTTGGCGTCCCGTGGAACGCGGCGTCGGGCGCTACCTGCCCGCCGTGTGCGACGCTCGGCGCACTGCTCGCCCCATACCTCCCACGACGGGGGCGCGGCCGCTGCAGCGGCACGCTCCTCGTAAGGTGCCTCGATGGCGGCCACCAGGGCGCAGGCCGCCTCGGCGCGCACGCGGTGCAGCACAGAAAAGCCCATGCCGCAGCCGGGCGAGAGCTCCACATCCATGGAGGCGGCCTCAAAAGGGGTCTCCCCCATACGGCCCACATGGGCGGCGACGTCTTGCTCGACCAGCTCCTTCGTGCGCGCGGCCTCCACCACAGGGCCCACGGCCTCGGCGCAAGCGCTGCCGTCCGCGCACGACAGGCGCACCCGCAGCGGCTCGCCGAGGACGCAGCGCACGGCCACGTCCACGGGCCTACGTCTCGGCCAGGCGCGCCCCTCCACGGCAGAGACGGCGNCAAGGGCCGCTTGGCTCCTCAGCACCCTTACCGGGGTGCCCGTAGGCACTCGGCGCCGCACGGGGCAGGCAAAGCGCGCACCGGCGGCAGCGTCTGCCTGGGCCGTGACGCAGAAGAACGTGTCGGGGGCATCCACCGGCCGAAACTCGAGCAGGTCGCCCTTGCCCACGGGCGCGTCCAAGGCCACGGACGCCTCGGACGCAGAGCAGGCCATGACCGTGCCCACGGTCTCGCCGCGGTTGTTGGAGCGCTCGTAGCTCATCATGTCGTTTCCCGAGCGGCCCATGAGATAGGCGTCGGTGAAGTCGCGGTTGAAGGCCCGCTTGAGCCGGCGGTAAAGCGCCCCATCGGGGTCGACGGGCCCTTTGGCATCGCCCACCGCGGCGTCGACGGCCTCTCGATAGGCGGAGACCACGGAGAGCACGTACTCAGGTGCCTTCATGCGGCCCTCCACTTTGAGAGAGCCGGCGCCCGCGTCCACGAGCTCGGCCAAGTGGCTCAGCGAGAGCGCGTCTTTGGGACAAAGGCCCCNCTCCCANGAAACGGGGCCGAGCCTTCTGCCCGAGGCGTCCTCGAGGGTGTGGGGCAGCCGGCAGGGCTGTGCGCACAGTCCGCGGTTGGCCGACCGAGGCCCGCGCAGCGAGCTCATCTGACAGAGGCCGGAGTAGCAAAAGCACAGCGCCCCGTGGCCAAAGACCTCGCACTCCACTCCCGTGGCGCAGCATGNGGCGATCTCGTCAAGCGCGAGCTCGCGCNACAGGGTCACGCGTTCAAAACCCTGTTGGCCGCACCAGGCCACGCCGTGAGGGTCCTGCACGTTGGCCTGGGTGGAGACATGCACCTCCACCTCAGGCCACCGGCGCTTGGCCTCGGCGGCGAGGCCCCAGTCTTGGACGATGAGGGCGTCCGCGCCCAAGCGCACGGCCCTGGCCACGCTCGCCAGGGCGCGGGGCATCTCGTCGTCTTGGATGACCACGTTGAACGTCACGNACACCCGGGCGCCGGCCACGTGCGCGGNACGGNAGCATGTGGCGAACGTCTCGTCGTCAAAATTGTCGGCGCCACGGCGGGCGTTGAAGTCGTTGCCCAAGCCGCAGTAGACGGCGTCGGCACCGCCTGCCAAGGCGGCCCAGAAGGCGTCTTTTGTGCCGGCCGGCGCCAACAGCTCCAAAAAGCGCTTCCCCACGGCCTAGACCAGCTGTGCGGCGTGGCNCTTGCCCACCTGGACGAAGGNGCCCGCGACGCGGGCCGGGTCGACGTTGTAGTCCTTGGGCGCCACCGGCTCGTCGTTCAGGCGCACGGCGCCGCCGTCGATGAGGCGCCGGGCCTCGCCGGCAGACTTTGCCAGGCCGCAGGCCACGAGCACGGGCGGCAGGTAGATGCAGCCCTCGTCGTTGGGGACAAGCTCCACGGCCACTTCGGGCGCTTCGGGGCGCTTGTGCTCCTTGAACAGGGCGTCGAAAGCCGCCGCGGCCTTCTCGCCCGCCCCCTCGCCGTGGTAGAGGTCGCAGATGTTGGCGGCCAGCTCGCGCTTGAGGCGGTAGGGGTCGGCCGTGCCGTCGGAAAGCCCGGCCTCAATCGCGTCCACCTCGTCCACGGGAAGGGTGGAGGCCAGGCGGTAGTACGTGGCGATGAGCTCGTCGGGGATGGACATGAGCTTGCCGTACATGTCGGCCGCGTCGTCGGTGAGGCCCACGTAGTTGCCGTAGCTCTTGGACATCTTCTTGGCGCCGTCCGTGCCAACCAGCAGCGNCATCGTGAGGGCCACCTGCGGCTCCATGCCGCTTTTCTCCATGAGGTCGCGGCCGGCCAGAAGGTTGNATATCTNGTCGTTGCCACCCATCTCCACGTCGGCCTCCACGACCACGGAATCGTAGGCCTGCAGCACCGGGTAGAGGAACTCGTGCAAGGCGATGGGCTGCTGGTTCTTGTAGCGGTTGGAGAAGTCCTCGCGCTCCAGGATGCGGGCCACGGTGAACTTGCCCATGAGGCCGAGCATCTGGGCGAGGTCCAGGGGCTTCAACCACTCGCCGTTGAACACCACACGGGTGCGCTCGGGGTCGAGCACCTTCATGGCCTGCTCCACGTAGGTGGCGGCGTTGGCCTCCACCTGCTCCTCGGTGAGGGGCGGGCGGGTGGAGTCGCGCCCCGACGGGTCGCCGATAAGGGCGGTGCCGCTGCCGATGATAAGCACCACGTTGTGGCCGAGGTCCTGGAACTGGCGCATCTTGCGCAGGGGCACCGCATGGCCGAGGTGCAGGTCGGGACTTGTGGGATCCACGCCCAGCTTGATGGTGAGGGGGCGTCCCTCGGCGAGCTTCTTCTTAAGCCCCGCCAAGGGCACGATCTGCATCGTGCCGCTCTCGATGACCTTCAACTGCTCCTCGGCGCTGAGCATGGCGATCCCTTCGTTCTGCCCGGTGGCCCGGGTCGTTGCGTGTGCCTAGCCATGCTACCCCAAAGAAGGGCCGCACCCGGCACTCCCGGATGCGGCCCTCTTACAAACGCGCTCGGCGCGACGCCCTAGCCGGTGATAGACCTCATGGCGGACAAGAGGTCGCGGCCGTAGAGGCGGTTGCTCGCCCNCACGAGGCCGCCGTGACCGTCGGCACCGTAGTCCTCCAGGTAGGGCGCGATGCCACGGTTCACAAGGTGGAACCGGGGGTCGACGCACGCTTGGCTGAGCGCCGCCTTGGAGGAGTAGGCCTTGAGGTGCTGGGCCTGGGCCAGCAGGCCCTCCTGCACGTTCTTGAACGTGGCGGCGTTGCCGTTGGCGTTGCCGTCGAGGGCGCCCAGGCCGCCGAAGTTGCACTGGTTGGCGTTGACGATGCCGCCNAAGCGCAGCCAGCCGGTCTCGTTGCCCACCTGGGCGGCCAGGACCTCGGGGCGCACGCCCTCGGAAGTGGCGGCNTTCCACGCAGCGGCGGCAAAGGCCTCGGGCGTGGTGGCGCCGTACTTGGCGTCGGAGCGANAGACCTGCGGGTAGTTGCCCTGGATCTTGGCGGCGAAGGCCTTCACGAAGGCGTCCTTGCCCATGGAGGAGGAGCCCATGACAGGGGTGTTGGTGGTGCGGGTGCAGGCCTCCTTGCCGCTCGCGTCGAAGAAGTGGACCTTGGAGCCCGACACCGAGGAGCTCGACGGGCGCCACGAGGCGTCGTACCAAGCGTTCAGGGGGCCGTCGGAGGCGAGGGCGCCGTCGGAGGCGAAGTTGCAGACCCTGCCGTCCACCACGCGCACGCCGGTCGCGGCCGCGCCGCNCGAGCGGTCGAGGAAGTAGCGCTTGCCTCCGTCGGAGAGCCAGCCGGTCCCCATGGAGCCCACGGGGCCGTACGCGGAGCTGGTGCGCAGATAGTAGCGCTTGCCGCCGTCGGAGATCCAGCAGGTGCGCATNGCGCCGGAGNAGCGGTCGAAGAAGAACCAGTGGCCGTCGAGGGACTTCCACCCGGTGACCTTGCGGCCGTTCTCGTANTAGTAGCGGGCGCTGCCCTCNNTCTGCCAGCCGCTNTTCACAACGCTTTGGGACACAAGGGCACCGCTGGCGTCGAAGACGCAGGTCTTGCCGTCGATGGTCCGGGTGCCCGTGGCCATGGCGCCGCTNGTGTCGAACCAGTAGCGCTTGNCGTCGATGTCGCGCCAACCGCGCGCCATGGCGCCGCTCGAGCGGTCGAGGAAGTACCAGTGGCCGTCGCGGGCGAGCCAGCCCTTGCCCATGGAGCCCTCGGGGCCACTCGAGGAGTCGACGCGCAGCCAGTAGCGCGCGCCGCCGTCGTCGACNCAGCCGGTGCNCATGGCGCCGCTTGAGCGGTCGAGGAAGTACCACTGCCCGCCGTCGGAAAGCCAGCCGCGCCCGAGCGAGCCGGCAGGACCGCTCCCGGAGGANGTGCGGAACCAGTACCACGTGCCCGAGACCTTCTTCCAGCCCTGCGCCATGACGCCGTTGGCGGGATCGAGATAGTAGCGCTGGCCGGAGACGTCCTTCCAGCCCGTGACCTTCTTGNCGTTCTCGTAGTAATACCAAGCGCCGTTCTCAAAGCTCCATCCGGTCTTGTTCACCTGCCCCTGGCAGGCCCCGGAGCCGTCGAACCGATACTGGACGCCATTGATCGTCTGGACGCCGGTGACCATCCGACCGGACCCGGGCGTGAAGTAGTAGCGCTTGCCGTCGATGTCGCGCCAGCCCTCGACGCGGGCGCCCGAGCCGTCAAGGTAGTACCACTGACCGTCAAGCTGGAGCCAGCCCGTGCCCATGGAACCGACAGGGCCGTAGCCGTTGCCGGACGGGCGCAGCCAGTACCACTGGCCGCCGACCTGTTTCCANCCCTTGGCCANGTCGCCGTTAGGGGCGTTGAAGTAGTACCACTGGTTGGATATCTTCGCCCAACCGGTCACCATGTAGGTGTCGCCGCCGATGTAGTAGCGGCTACCGCCGGAGTCGACCCACCTGCCAGCGGCATAGGAGCCGTAGGCCCCGGAGACGTCGAACCAGCGCCAACGGCTTCCAGACGCCACCCAACGGCTGCTATAGGAGCTGGCGGCAGGCCGGCNGTAGCTGTTGGGCCACTGACGGGCGATGGCCTCGGCGTCGGCATAGCCAAGCTGCTTCAAAAAGGCATCGCTCTTGAACTTGAGGGCGTCGTCGCCCCTGTCGATGAAGCCGTGCTCGATGATGGCGCCCGAGAAGCCCGAAACGCNGGCATTGCGCACGATGGCGTAATAGTCGGACGACTGGGCGCTCGCATAGAGCGACACCGTGGAGCCCGACGGGTAGTCGCGCGGCTTGTTCCCGCGATTGTAGAGGCCCAGAGACGAGAGTCGCGACAGCACGTCGCGGCCGAACGACTGGGTCTCAGAGGCGCAGAAATTGTTGTATGCGGCGTTGTTGGCCACGAGCACCTCGGCGCCGGTGCCGCCNCCGCTGTTGATGTGAAACGAGACGATGGCTCGCGCCTTCACATCCTGCGCCACCTTGTTGCGCTGGTAGAGCGACGGATTTGAGTTCTCCGAGGCGCGCGCCATGACCGTGGGGATGCCCAGCTGCTTAAGGCGCTCCTCGGCGTACTTGGTGATCCTCCACGTGAGGTTGCTCTCCGTGAGGCCGTTTCCCACCGCGCCAGAATCGCCGCCGCCGTGGCCCGCGTCGAGCACCACCGGACCGCAGGCGGCAAAGGCCGGCACCGCCAAGGCCAACGAGACCGCAGCGGCCGCACAGGCGGAGACGGCGGCTCTTTTAAAGGCGCNCTTGAGGCCGGGGTTCTTGCTGCGAACCTCGCGTTTCTCCTTCATTCAAGCCCCTCCTGTTTCGTTACGTCGTTTCATATGGGCCGAAGTATAACCGCTATCAAAACCACTGAAAACAGCCTGACGAACGAGGGGCCATTTTCTGCGCATCGGCTCCGAGAACCCCCACCGTTTCCAAAATGCCGTGGAGACACGCACAAGCAGGCCCCTTCGGCCCTCGGTTCCTTGATAATGACTAGCGACCAAGCCCCCAAAGGAGGTCGCTACATGGGNNTCAGGACGCNACGTGCCCGCAAGCACTCACGCACCCACATCGCTGGGTTCGGCGCAGCCGGACTCTTTGGTTTCATAGTCCTCGTCGTCATCGCCCTTGCCTTTTCCGTCGGCTCCATCGTGGAGGGGTAGCTCCAAGACCTTCCCGACTTCGACTCGCCAGACGCCTACGTGGTGTCGGAGCCCACCACGGTCTACGACTCCAAGGGCAACGTCATCGCGGAGTTCATGGCCGAGAACCGGCGNAACGTTGAGCTNTCCGAGATCTCGCCCGACGTGCTCACGGGCACCGTCGACACCGAGGACATCCGCTTCTACCAGCACAACGGCGTCGACCCCCAAGGCATCGCCCGCGCGGCGCTTGTGACGCTTGTCGGCGGTTCCGAGGGCGCCTCCACCATCGACCAGCAGCTCGTGCGCAACACAGTGCTCTCCGACGAGCAGTTCGACCGCACCCTCAAGCGCAAGGTGCGCGAGGCCTACATCGCCGTGGAGATGGAGAAGAAGTACTCCAAGGACCAGATCCTCAACATGTACTTGAACACCATTTACTACGGCAACGGCGCCTACGGCATCGAGGCTGCGGCCAAGACCTACTTCAACACCACGGCCAAGGACCTCACCCTGGCCCAGGCCGCCCTTCTCGTGGGCATCCCCAACTCCCCCACCATGTTC
>NZ_CAJMXC010000049.1:0-14045 GCF_905219715.1 Olsenella sp. CU969 | reverse complement strand
GGTAGGAACCTGATGTCCTGTGAGAACGCGAACGAACGAAGGCGACCGCACCCCATGGCAAGCACCCGCACCGACGAGAAGCCCACTGCCGAGAAAACCGCAGGCAAGACCGGCCGCGCCCCGGCGTCCGGCGCCTCTCGGGGCNTCTCCGGCGAGAGTATTCCCTACGCGCCCGCCGACGAGCGCGACCGCAACGCCGTCGTCGTGCGCTGCGGCGCCGTGGGCATCGTGGCCAACGTGGCGCTCGCCGTGGCCAAGGCGGCCATCGGCTTTGCGTCCAACTCCCTCGCCATCGTGCTCGACGCCGTGAACAGCCTCACCGACGCCGTCTCCTCGGTGGTCACCATCGTCGGCGTGAAGCTCGCCGCCCGCCCGGCCGACAGGGAACACCCCATGGGCTACGGCCGCGTGGAGTACCTCTCGGCGCTCCTCGTGGCGGCGGCCGTGTTCGCCACGGGCGTCATCACCCTGCGCGACTCCGTCCTCAAGATCCTGCACCCCACCCTGTCCACCTACGACTGGGTGGCCGTCGTGGTCATCGTCCTGTCCATCGCCGTCAAGGTGTGGCTGGGGCTCTACACCCGCGGCAAGGCCCGCGAGACCCGCTCCGACGCCCTGGACGCCTCGGGCGTGGACGCCCTGTTCGACGCCCTCGTCACCGGGGCCACCCTTGTCGGCATCGCCGTGACCATGCTCTGGCACGTCACCATCGACGGCTGGGTCTCCGCGCTCATCTCCCTCGTGGTGGCCAAGAGCGGCTGGGACATGCTGCGCAGCATCGTAAGCGAGATTCTCGGCGAGCGCATCGACCCCAAGCTTGCNCGTGGNCTGCGCGCAGAGATAGCGTCGTTCCCGCCGGTCATCGGCGCCCACGACCTGTTCCTAGACTCCTTCGGCCCCAACGNGATGATCGGTTCCGTGCACCTGGAGGTGCCGGCCAACATGACGGCCATGGAGATCGACACGCTCTCGCGCAAGATCTCGGACCGCGTGTACCGCGAGCACAACATCATCCTCACCTGCGGCGTCTACGGCGCCGACCCCGAGGACCCGGAGTGGAAGAAGTTCAACGACTCCATCCGCGCCGAGGTCATGGCCCACGAGGGGGTGCTGTCCATGCACGGGCTCTATGTGGACCACGACCACAACCGCGTGGTCTTCGACGTGGTGCGCGACTTCTCGGTCACCGACGTGGAGGCGTTCAAGGGGCGCATCGTCGATGACCTGGAGAAGCGCCACCCCGACTACACCTTCACGGTCCATGTGGACGTAGACTACGCGGAGTGACCGTTTCGTCCCGGGAGGTGCCATGGCCGCCTACAAGGCCAAGCAGATGATCGTGATGCGCCGCGACCTCAAGATGCGCAAGGGTAAGATCGCCGCCCAGGCGGGCCATGCCTGTGTGGACGCCGTGCTCAAGGCGCTGGCGGCACGTGGAACCACGCTGGGCGAGGACGGCGAGCCGGTCTTCGCCGCCGGCGACGACTCCGCCCTGGCGGCGTGGTTCTCGGCCGGCGTGGCCAAGGTGTGCGTCTACGTGGACGGCGAGGAGGCCCTGCTCGACGTGGCCGAGCAGGGCATGGATGAGGGCTTCGTCGTCTCCCTCGTGAGGGACGCCGGCATCACCGAGTTCCACGGCGAGCCCACCTACACCTGCCTCGCCTTTGAGCCGCTNTTCCNCGAGCAGGTGGACCCCATCACCGGCGACCTGCCGCTCTACTAGGGGGCGCCGTGCTGCGGCTGATCGTCTCACCGGCCAAGGGGATGGCCGCGTGCGAGGGACCGCTGCCCTTGGCAGAGCCGGCGTTCCTGCCCGAGGCCGAGCGGCTCACGGAGGACCTGCGGGCCATGGGCCGCAGGGAGCTCCAACGGCTCTGGAAGACCTCGGACGCCCTCACCGGGAAGGCCCTGGACGCCCTCGACGCGTGGGGGCCGGACGGTCGCGCCCCGGCGGTCCTGGCCTACCGCGGTATCCAGTACACGCGCATGGCCCCCTCGGTCATGACCGAGGGGGAGCTCGCAGACCTCCAAGGGCACCTGCGCATACTCTCCGGCCTATACGGGGTGCTGCGCCCCTTCGACGCCGTGGCGCCCTATCGGCTGGAGATGGGGGCGCGCCTAGCCGCAGGTGCCGGCTGGGGCGGTTGCGGCTGCCGGGACCTCTACGGCTTCTGGGGCCCGTGGCTGGCCCGGTCCCTCTTTCCGGAGGGGGAGGGGCTGCTCGTGAACGTGGCCTCCAAGGAGTACGCCCGGGCCGTGCTGCCGTGGCTGGTGGCAGGCGTGCGTTGTGTGACCTGCCTCTTTGGCACCGTGGCCGACGACGGCCGGTGGGTGCAGCGGGCCACGGCCGCCAAGGAGGCCCGGGGTACCTTTGTGCGGTGGTGCGCCGAGCAGGGCGTGGGGTCGGAGGAGGGCCTTGCGGCCTTCGACCGTGGCGGGTACGCGCTGGACGCCGAGCGGAGCGCAGACGACGGCACGAGGCTGGTGTTCACGCGGCGGTAGGCGGGGCCGGCCGGCGGGCGGGCGGTCCCGGCGCGTACCGGTACCCGTGGAAGCTTCCGCGGGCGGTCCCGGCGCCTCTCGTCACCCGTGAAACGTTCTGCGGGTACTTTTCCACCCGTAGAAGCTTCTGCGGGTGGTCCCGGCGCCCCTCGGCACCCGTAAAACCTTCTGTGGGTACTTTCGGCGCCTCTCGGCACCCGCAAAAGCTTCTGTGGGCATTTCTCCAAGCGGCCCGGACGGGACGGCAATGGGCCTGAATGGGCCTGACCGGCGGCCTTCCCCCGCGACCCTGGGCCGACGGCCCGTCCCCGCTCCAGGCCCTCCTTCCTTGGGTCTTGCGCGAGGGCCGCTCAGGATCGCGGCCCATTGAGACGGGACCAGGCTGCCACCGACGCAAGCGTTGCCACGGCAAAGGAAAGGGTGACGATAAGGGGTATAGAAATTAACTTGATCATTGCTGCCACCGCGGCAGAAGAGAGGAGCACGGCGATTGATCCTAGGGACTCGCGCAGGGCAATCGTGCGGGTGCTGCCAGAGGGACAGCTTGGTGTCTGGAGGGAGGTCAGGAGGCATACGTCTTGCACCGAGTTTCCAAGGCCAGTGAGAAAAAGCATGGCGCAGCGCAGCGGCCACCAGGACACCCAGCCAAAGCAAAGATAGGCAAAAAGGGAGAAGCCGGTGGCTAAAAAGCAGAGGCGATTCGGGGCGAACTGCCGCTTTCCGAGAAACTCGTAGACAACATTGCCGCAAAGCTGGCCGGCCATGAGCAGGGAGAGGAAGCCGCCGTACAGGGCGACGGAGTTGCTTGAGGTCTCGGTGGCAGCGATGGGCATGAGCGAATTAAGGGTTCNGAAGGCCAGACCGGATGTAAAGTCAACTAAGAGAAAAATGCTTACAAATAATGGAATAGATTTAACTACACCAGTCAGATGCCAATGGCCGCCACTGCCCACTTCGACAATTTCGCATTCATCATGGCCGGTTGAAATCAAAGGCTTTGCATTGACGGCAAGAAAACGAAGAAGTGCAGCTGATCCGGCGAAAAGTACGGCGGCTCCCAGGGAGAGGGCTTCGAAAGAGAACCGCGTGGCGAGAAGGCCGGTTATTGCAGGACTTAACAACATGGCGGCATTGGTTGCGGTGAGAAGGCGGTTGATGGCCTTGCCGTTTTCGGCTGTTGAGGAGAGCGCGGGTGCCAAGGAGAAATAGCAAGGCATCGCGAGGGCCTCGGTGAAGCTCCATGCTAATGTTAAAAAGAATAATATATAATCACTTCTTAAGAAAACAATGGGAACATAGAGAAGACAGCGAAGAAGCTCGATGTGCGGCAGCATGGATAGAGCCGTATGCCCACGAGCCTCCAAAGCGAAGAGGGCCGCGTTGGCTGGAAGGGCCGGGACCGAGCGAAAAACAAACAGGAGGGCCATAAGGGCGTAATTGCCCGTTTCGTTAAAAACAGTCGACGGGGCAGCCGTGGACACGGCCCAGACACCAAAACACGAAAGTGTGCGGGCTGTGATAAGAAAAAATAAGGAGGTGGTTTCTTTCATTTTGTATGCAAGGAGATGAGGGTGGGCCCGCCCTCATTTAAGGGTGGGCCCGAAGGGTTGCTAGTTGCAGTACTTGACCAAATAGTCCTCGTGGTCAAAGACCTCAATGAACAGGTCGCTCGCAGTCGAGTTTTCGGTCTCACGGTCTTGAGAACTCATCGTAGTCTGCATGTCCTCCATTGCTATCCTCCTTTCCTGATGTCTGGGGTAATTCAGCGAATGGATGTTATTACTAGACAAACGGTGTTCCCCCGGCAGGAAGGCGTGCCCATGGGCGAGGACAGGGTCTCTGACTTTGCTAGGCGCTATCTTGATTCTCAAGGACGAGTGACGTCCATTCCCGCAAAGCGGGCGATGAAGGAGGCCCTTGTCGCTTGGGCGGCGAGGAGGTTCGAGCCGGGCCGCCCTTATTCTGAATCCCAGGTAAACGAGGTGCTCGCCCCTGTGATGGAAGACTACGTGTGGCTTCGCCGCATGCTGGTCGACGGGGGTTATCTGATCCGCGACGACCGCGGGACGGCATACCGTCTCGCGGGGCCTCGGGGCGAGGCGGCGGATCGCTAGGGCCTACACCAGCCGCTTGCGGTGCAGCGCTTCAAAGAGCGCCACGCCCGCTGCCGCAACGAGCACCAGCCCGCAGAACAGGCCGCGGTAGCCCACCATGGGCACGATCAGGCCGTAGATGACCGGCGCCACGCCGCAGGCGAGGTCGCCCATCATGTAGAAGGTGGCGTTGGCCACGGTGTAGCGGCTGCGGTCCAGGTGCCGGGTGGCCATGGCGAGCCCTGTGGGTTGGATGGCGCCCATGCCGTAGCCGATGAGGGCCGCGGCCGCCAGCAGGGCCGCGCCGTTGGCCGCCATGCCCATGACGACGATGCCGGCGCCCATGGCCACGAAGCCGGGCACGAGCAGCGGGGCCGGGCCGCGGGTGTCGAGGAGCTTGGCCGTCATGGGCCTGGTGGCAAGCATGGTGAGGGCGTAGACCACGAAGAAGACGCTGGCTGCCCCCATGAGGCCGGCCTTGCTCGCAAAGGGGTCGAGGTAGGTGGAGACGGCCCCGTAGATCAGGTAGCCCACAAAGGCCACGGCGCCCACGGGCAGGGCCGAGCACTCCAGGAACCGGGCCAGGGGCCGGGGCGTGGCCAGGAGACGGACCCCTGCGGGGTCGAAGTCCACGGAGGAGGCCCCCGGCTCGAGGGAGTCCACATCCTCCAGGGCGGTGGCCTCCCGGNCCTCGTCGGNGGGAAGGGGACCTGTCAGGGCCGTGGCGGCCATGGCCACGGCGGCCAGCCCCGCGGCCACCATGAACAGCAGGTCGCTGGCGGGGCCGGCGGAGAGCACCATGCCCAGGAGCGGTCCCACGGCCGAGGCCAGGGTCACCGACAGCATGAAGTAACCCATGCCCTCCCCGTGGCGTCTCTCGGGCAGGTCGGCCGACGCGATGGAGGTCACCGTGGTGGAGGCCACGCCGTAGCACAGGCCGTGGACCAGCCGGATCGCCAGGATCGCGTCGAGGGTGCCGGCGGCCAGGTAGAGCAGGCTCGAGGCGCAGGTGAGACCCAGGCCCGCCAGGGTCGTCGCCCGAAGGCCCAGGCGGTCGGTGGCGGGGCCGCCGAGGAACCGCGCGGCCAGGCAGCCGATGGTGAAGANGNCGCAGGCGGCCGAGGCGGACGCCACGTCGGCCCCGTACCGGTCCATGCAGTAGGCGCACATGACCACCGAGAGCACGAAGAGGTTCGCGCGCAGGGCGAACGACGCCACGAACCCGAGGGCGAAGGAGCGGGTGAGGATGGGCTCCTGCCGGGTGGCGGCGTTCTGGAGGCGGGGGAGGGCAAGGACGTGGGAAACGCTGGGCAGCACGGACGAACTCCTTCTGGGTCGATGGGAGCCCCATGGTGAACGGTCCTTGCATATGATGGAATAGATGGTATATAGAAGTAGTATTTACAAACCGTAAAAGGAGGCATCGTGGANGAGACCAGGGTGGAGGCGTTCCTGCAGGCGGTGTCCACGGGGAGCTTCTCGGCGGCCGCCCGGGCCATGGGCTACACCCCCGCCGGGGTCCTGCGTCTGGTCGACGCCCTGGAGTCGGAGCTGGGGGTCACCCTCCTGGAGCGCACGAGCCGCGGCGTGGTGCCCACCAAGGCCGGCGAGGCCNTGGTGCCCGACCTGCGGGAGCTCGCGGTGCTCNCCGGCCGCGTGAAGGGCCTCGCGGCCGAGATCGCCTCCCCCGACCGCGGTACCGTGCGCCTGGGCAGCGCCCGCTCCCTGGCGGCCCACTGGCTCGCCCCCGCCATCGCACGGTTCGGCGACCGCCATCCCGGCGTCACCGTGCAGCTCAGGGAGGGCGCCACGCCGGAGCTCGCCCGGTGGCTCACGGCCCGCGAGGTCGACGTGTGCGTGGGAGGCCCCCAGCAGGGCAGGAGCTGGACCTATCTGGGGGAGAGCCGCTACGTGGCCCTCGTGCCCCGCGAGCACCCCTTTGCCCGCCGGCCGTTCCTGCATCTCTCGGACTTCGACCGCGAGCCCCTGGTGCAGATCCGCCCCGGCCGCGGCACCGACACGGCCCTACTCATGGCCGAGGAGGGGGTGGAGCCCGACGTCCGCTTCTCCACCGCCGACATCGAGACGGCCAAGGCCATGGTGGGGGCGGGCATAGGCATCTGCCTCACCATCGACCTCGCCGGTCCCGTGGAGGCCTTCGGGGCCGTGATGGTGCCCATGGCGGCCATCGACCCGTTCCGGTTCGGGGTGGTGCACCGCGGGGAGGGGAGCCTCTCCGCCGCCACCACGGCCTTTGTGGAGGAGCTCGTCTCCCTCGGAGCCTGAGCCCGGCCGCCGGACCACCGGGCCAGGCGCACCGGGCCGCCGGGCAGCTGCGGCCCCCCCCCTCTGCACCTGAACGCGGTTGGGGGGCGACTCCCGGCACGCCCGTGCGCCAGAAGTCGCCCCCCCCAATCGCGTTCAGGGACGCCGGATCCGCTCTTGATCGCGTTCAGGTGCCGAGAGGGTCGCCCTCAATCGCATTCAGGTGCCGGGCCGATGCCCGCGCCCAGGGCCACGAAGCCGGGCACCATCAGGGTGGCGGTCGAGGATCTTGGCCGTGAAGGGCCTCGAGGCGAGCATGGGCGCCGCGTAGGCGAGGAAGAAGAAGCCGGCGCCGCCCATGAGGTGGGCCTGCTGGGCAAAGGGGTCGAGATAGGCGGACACCGCGCCGTACACCAGGTAGCTGATGAAGATGACGGCGCCCACGGGCAGCACAGAGAGCTCGAGGAACCGCGCGAGACCCGGGGACGTGGGCAGCAGGCGCACGCCGTCGGGGGAGAAGTCCACCTCGGGGGGGCGTCGGGTTCCAGCGACTCGAGGTCCTCCAGCTCGCGGCCCAGCTCCTCCTGCCCGGCGGTGGGGCCGCAGAGCAGCGTGGATGCGAACCCGGCTGCGGCGAGGCCGGCGGCGAGCAGGAGCAGCGCCGCGTAGTTGGCGCTGCCCATGAGGGCGATGCCCACGAGCGGGCCCACGGCCGACGCCAGGGTCACGGNGAGCATGAAGTAGCCCATACCCTCGCCGTGGCGCTCCTCGGGCACCTGGGCCGACGCCATGGACGTCACCGTGGTGGAGGCCACGCCGTAGAAGAGCCCGTGGCAGAGGCGGATGGCGATGACGGCGTGGATGTCGCCCGCCACGAGGTAGAGGAGCGACGAGGCCGCCGTGAGGGAGAAGCCCAGGATGGCGATGGGGACGAGGCCGAGTCGGTCCGTGACGGGGCCGCCGAGGAACCGGCCCCCCCAGGCAGCCGATGGTGAAGATGCCGGTGGCGAGCGACGCCGTGGCGATGTCGGCCCGTAGCGCTCCATGCAGTGGGTCGTCATGATGACCGACAGCACGTAGAGGTTGCAGTGCAGCGCGAACGANGCTACGAATCCCCATCCGAANCTACGGGTGAGGATGGGGCGGCGGGCGTCCTGCTCGGCGGGCAGGGCGATGGATGTGTGGTGTGCCAAGGGGACCAGACCTAACGACGCGGCGACGACGGCGAGGTAGGTAACCCCCNTNTTGGTATGANCGTTCGTACNGAATATTGAGAGGGCTTTCACGGTCCGTGAAAGCCCTCTCCTCCGTAACGCCGCCTGCCGCTCCCGTCTGCGNCCGAAGGCCCTCAACGGCTTTCAAGCGCAGGGAGGAGGCGGTGCCCCCTACAGGCAGGCCCGGTAGATCTCCACCACGTCCGCGGGCGTGAGCTCCACGAAGCCCTTGATGGCGGGGCCGTGGCAGGCCTTCTCGGCCATGGCCCCGAAGTGCTCCTCGTCGATGCCGATGGCCGAGAGGCTCCCGGCCAACTGCAGCTCGTCGCAGAAGAAGTCCTGGAGCGCCTGGATGCCGGCCTCGGCCCGCGCCATGTCGCTGAGGGAGGGGTCGCAGATGCCGAAGACGTTCTCCGCGAGCCGGCAGAACTTGGGCAAGGTGCCCTCGGGGTCCTTGGCCAGCACATGGCGCATCCAGGCCGGGGTGAGGATGGCGAGCCCCAGGCCGTGGGTGATGTCGTAGAACGCGGAGAGCTCGTGCTCCATGGGGTGCACGCTCCAGGCCTGGGTCTTGCCGCCGTCGGCGNACCCGTTGATGGCCCAGCTGCTGGCCCACATGAGGTTGGCCCGGGCCTNGTAGTCGTCGCCGTGCTCCATGGCCCTGGGGGCGAAGCGCATCACCGTGCGCAGGAGCCCCTCCATGAAGGTGTCGAGGAAGTAGAGGTCGTGGTCCTGGGAGAAGTAGGCCTCGNAGGTGTNGCTGATGATGTCGGCGGAGCCGGCGGCCGTCTGGAACGGCGGCACCGTGAAGGTGTTCGCCGGGTCGAGGAAGCTCGCNTTGGGCAGCAGGCACGGCGCGCCCCTGCCCTCCTTCTGGTTGGTCTCAGGGTTGGAGATGACGCCGCCGTTGTCCATCTCGGAGCCGGTGGCGGCCAGGGTGAGCACGGTCACCAGGGGCAGGGCGTCGTCGATGGGCGNGGTCTTGTCGGCGAACCAGTCCCATGGGTCGCGGTCGCTCACGGCCGCGGCGCAGATGAACTTGGAGCAGTCGATGGTGGAGCCGCCGCCCACGGCGAGCACCACGTCCACGCCGGCCTCGCGGCAGAGCTCGGCGCCGCGGCGCACGGAGGCGATGCGTGGGTTGGGGTCGATGCCGCCCAGCTCCACCACGGTCATCCCCTGCCCGCGCAGCTGGGAGAGCACGCGGTCGTACAGCCCGGTGCGCTTGATGGACCCGCCGCCGTAGGTGAGCAGCACGGTGCTGCCGTGGGAGGCCACCTCCTCGCCCAGGTGACCGAACTCGTCGTCGCCGAAGTAGATCTTGGTGGGGATGTGAAAGGTGAAGCCGTTCATGGGACTCCTCTCGAGGGCGGGTTGCCCTCAGTGTAGCGCGGTCCGCTCCCGCCATGAGAAGGCCCCGTGCGGCCGGCAGGGTCGCACGGGGCCTAAAGGGCCTTGGCGGGCCGCCGGCTAGTGCTTGGCCACGTACTCGCGGACGATGGGGGCGTAGACCTTCTCGACGTCGTTCCAGGCGGAGACGAAGGTGTCCTTGCCCTCGGGGGTCGTGGCGAACTTGAAGGAGTCCCACTTGCGGTCCTTGAGGAGCTCCTTGATGTCGCGGCGTTCCTCGCGGCCGAACACGTCGTCGGCCAGGCCGGCGCCGTCGATGAAGGCGAGCAGGGCGGCGTCGTCGCGCTTCATGGGCTCGTCGCCGTCGAGGGCGCGCACGACGTGGCCCACGATCTCCTTGCGGGCGTCGGGGGAGGGCACGAAGGTGGTCTCGCTCTTGTCGGTCACGAGCAGGCCGGCCTCGCGCAGGGGGTCGCAGAGGGAGGCCATGAAGGGGGAGAACTCCTTGCCGAGCATGTGCTCGAGGAGCTTGTCGGCGTCGACGACGCGGTGCTGCTCCACATAGTCGTAGAGGGGGAGCAGGTCGCACTGGCTCACGGGGAGCTGGGCCTCGCAGCGCACCTTGTCGTCGTCGCGGGCCACCTTGACGAAGCCGTCGCTGGCCAGCTCGTACAGGGCGCAGGCCACGGAGCAGGCCTTGGCCNCCTTGGTGGCGAAGTTGCCGTCGCCGTCGAGGGCGCAGACGATGAAGCGCTGGGTGAGGGAGGTGTTCATGGGGTTCTCCTTGCTTTGGCAGGCCTTCGGTTTATGTCGGGGTCTCTNCCCGCGACCCCGGTGTCCCTTATCAGCGCGCGATGCCTGCGGGCCCCGGCGGNCCTTCCGCGGCCTAGCGNTNGGCGTGGTCNTNGGCCATGAGGCNCNGGACGAAGGNGCCCATGAGGCCGAGGCCCATGGCCACCAGGACGCCGAAGAACCCGACCTTGAGGATGAAGGCGANCTGGGTCATGGCCGCGAAGGCCTCGGTGTAGAAGTCGGCGCCGAAGCGGATGGCCTCGGGGGTACCCATGGCCAGCATGGTGATACCGAGGGCCACGGCGAAGACGCCGCCGATGAACCCGAGCCAGTCGTAGACCTTGGCGGCGCGGCGGTAGCCCGCCTTCCCGGCGCCCTTGCCGTTGTCGGCGGCAGGGTGGGGCAGGGCGGTGGCTGCGGGGGCCGCGGCCGCGACGGACCCGGGGACAGCCTTCTCGGGCTCGGGGCCGCCGTCTCCGGTGAACGCGGGTTCCTCGTCCAGTACGCCCTCGGTCTCGGCGGCCACGGCGGCCGGCTGGGCGTCGAATCTCTCCTTGGCCTCCTCGTAGGCGGTCTGGTCGGTTTTGACCTCGTCGGTGTCGCTCATGGGTTCCTCCGGTTTCTTCTCTTTGGCGGTGCGGTTTCGGACCTCTCCTACCCTCGAAGGGTCCCTCTCACAATGGGCTACCATGGCCCTGGACCATTCTCCCTGAAAGGAGCGCCATGGACCCTGTCACGTTGCTCGGATCTTGGGTGGACAGGGCCGCGGTGGACGACCCGGCCCGGGCGCGGGGGCTGCTCTGCCTCGCCTACTCGGCCGTGGCCCTCAAGGGGCGCCTCACCGGCGGCCGCGGGGTCGTCGCGGCGCAGGACCGCTGCAACGGGGTCATCGCCTCCGGGGTGGTGGGCTCCCTCNGNCATCCCGAGGCGTNGTGTGTCGNCAACATCTTCCTGCCCTGCGAGCTGCTCCACGCGGCCGGGGTNGCGCCGATGATCCCCGAGGTCGTCTCGGTCTACGTGGCCTGCACCCGCTGCGCCGAGGGCTTCTGCGAGCGTGCCGAGGCCGCCGGCGTCCCCGAGAGCTTCTGCAGCTANCACAAGCTCNTGCTCGGCATGGAGGACGCGGGCGTCTTGGGCCCGCCGGCACTCGTGGCCAACACCACGCTGGCCTGCGACGCCAACCAGGTGAGCTTCCGCTCCATGGCCGAGGCCGCCGGCGCCCCGCACCTCGTGGTGGACGTCCCCCAGGGCACCTCCGAGGAGGACGTGGCCTATGTGGCCGACCAGCTCCGCGACCTCGCCGCGACCCTCGGCGACGTCCTCGGCGCCGAGGTCGACGAGGACCGCCTGCGCGAGGTGTGCCGCCGGTCGCGCCGCACGCTGGAGGGGATGCGGCGCTACTGCGCCCTGAGGTCGCGGTGCAGCCTGCCCACCACGCTCACCTCCGAGCTCTGCCTGCTCGTGTGCACCCACGTGTTCCTGGGCACCGAGGCCGCGGAGGACTTCGTGGCCGACATGGTGGCCGCCGCCGAGGCCGCTGGGGCCGCCGAGGGCGCGGGCGGCCGGGGCGTGCCTCGCGTGTTTTGGCTGCACACCCTGCCCAACTGGCAGGGGGCCATGGGCCGCATCTTCGACGGTGGCGCCGAGGCCGAGCTCGTGGGCAACGACATGGCCTGCGACTNCCTCGACGTGCTCGATGCCCTGGACCCGGAGCGGCCCTTCGACTTCATGGCCCGCCGCCTGGTCTTGTCTACGTCCAACGGCCCGGCCGGGCGCCGGGTGGACGCCGCGCTCGCCCGGGCGCGCGAGGCCGGGGCGGACGGCGCCGTGCTCTTCGGCCACTGGGGCTGCAAACAGACGCTCGGCCTCGCCGGCGTGGCCGAGAAGGCCTTCGACGAGGCCGGCATCCCGTTGCTCGTGCTGTCCGGGGACGGCTGCGATCCGAGGAACGCTCCCTCGGGCCAGATGGCCACCCGGGTGGGGGCGTTCCTCGAGTCGCTCTCGCGCACCGCGTCCGGGGCCGCGGACCCCGGGGCGGACGGCCCTGCGGCAGGGGTCTAGTCCCCGGCGCCCTCCATGGNGGCGANCAGGGCGTCAGCCTGGGCNACCAGGCGGGTGCGGTCGTCGTCCGACACCTCGAGGACGCCGATTCCGTAGCCCTTGCCGATGGCCACGCCCACGGGGTCTGCGGCGACATCCATCTTGATGAACTCGCAGAGCCGCCTGCANTCCGCCAACGAGCCGGCCGCCGCCTGGCGGCCGCCGGCGCCGCTCATGACCACGGGCTTCCCGGCCACCGCCGTGACGGCGGAGCCCTCCAGCATGGGCCGGCTCNNCCAGTCGAGCAGGTTCTTCACCAGGGCCGGCATGAGGCCGTTGTACTCGGGGGTCACGATCCAGATGCCGTCGGTGGCGGCCAGCTCGCCGCGCACGCGGGCCACGGCGTCGGGGGTCGGCCATTCGATGTCCTGGTTCATGAAGGGCACGTCCGTGTAGTCGAGCTGGGCCACGGCGGCGCGGTCGCCTACNGTCTCGCGGACAACGTCCGCCAGTTGCTGGTTGAACGAGCCCGTGCGCGTGGAGCCCACGACGAGGGTGATCTTGTCCATGTCTCTCCTTCTTCAGAGGGGTCCTTCACCGGTTTGTGCCCACTCGCTTGAGGAGGTATCGTTCGTGGCCCATCTGTGGTCCCGGGTCGGTTCCGTTGGCCCTCTTANCTGAAACTGTTCTGTAATATTGGAAGAGCAGAGGTGAAAATGCTTTTTTTCGACACTCTGACCGTACCTGAATAATATATCTATCATGAAACCCTAGGTTTCCCGTTATCCCTCATTTTTCTGCTTAAAAGAACCCTTTCAGCTGAACGACGCCGCGGGTACTATAGTGCATAAGATAACCGGTTGCATATTCCCCTCGCCGCCTGCGGTGCGGGGTGCCGGTGTCGAGGCCAGCGTGCGAACCGGGGGCATCCATGGACAAGGACAGGCAGGACAAAGAGCGTATGCTCGCAGCGTGGCTGCGGGTCACCNCGAGTGTCTCCCAAGTGCACCAGCTGCGGGACCTCCGCTACAACGAGGCCCTCATCTGCAACATCCTGATGAAGAACGAGATCGAGCACCCCGGCCGGCGCCTGACCGCCACCGACCTCTGCCGCGAGTCCCACATCCTCAAGAGCCAGATGAACCGCACCCTCCAATGCATGGAGGAGAAGGGCATCATCGAGCGCCAACGTTCCACCGAGGACCGCCGCCGCGTCTACACGCGCCTGCGCCCCGACTCCGTGATCTACGAGCGCCAGCACGACCAGGTGCTCGACACCGTGGGCGCCATCGCCGCCNGCGTGGGTACCGACAACGTCGACCAGATCGTGGACATGCTCAACGCCATCAGTGAGGCGGCCGAGGAGGTCTCCCGCCAGGGCGCCGGCGCTGACGAAACGGGGCGGGCCGCCGTGGNNAACGCCTGACGCGGTGCCNCAGGGCACTNCTCGGTTGCCGAAGGGGCCGATGGGGAATAGAACCCCATCGGCCCCTTTCATTTACCGCGAGATTGGCTTTCCATGATCCTCAGGCAGGCGAAGGCGAAAGACCCGGCCAAGGGTGCCGGCGACGAGTCCGGCGTGGACGCCCTCACGAGCCGCTCCCAGCTCCTCGCCCGTCGCGGGCAGGTGGAGCGCCGCATCAAGGATCTCGGCCGCGAGCAGGCGTCCCTGGTGAGGGAGCGCCGGACGCTCGACCGCCGCATCGCCCTGTGCGAGCGCGACCGCCTCGCCGACGCCGTCTACGGGCCCGTGGCCTCGTCGGGGGGCTCCGGGGCCACGGGCCCGTAG
>NZ_CAJMXC010000048.1:0-14373 GCF_905219715.1 Olsenella sp. CU969 | reverse complement strand
CGCCGAGGCCGCGCTCGAAGGCCTCACGGACCGCGAGCGGTCGGTCCTGGCGCTCGTGGCCGAGGGCCTCGACAACCGGGAGGTCGCCGGCCGCCTGTACCTCTCCGAGGGCACGGTGCGCAACCATGTGAGCGCGATACTGCGCAAGAAGGAGCTCCGCAACCGGGCCCAGCTCGTCTCGCTCTACTATCGCGGACCCGTCATCGCCCCCTGAGCCAGCACCCCTATCTAGCTGCGAAGACAAAGCCCGTGACAGAAGTCACTTCCGCTTCTGGCGGCCGTCGGGCCATGCTGTGGCCACGTTTTGGCACCCAGACCCACCGGGAGGACCCATCATGGACACAACCTCGCCGCCGACGCCCGCCGTGTCGGTGGAGAACCTCGTGAAGCGCTACGGCTCCTTCGTGGCCGTCGACCACCTCTCGCTCTCCATCCGGCCGGGGGAGGTCTTCGGGCTCCTCGGCCCCAACGGCAGCGGCAAGACCACTACCATCGACTGCATCCTGCAGCTGCTCANCTACGACAAGGGGCGGATCGAGCTCTTCGGCGAGCCCATGACCCCCACGAGCTACGGCCTCAAGCGCCGCGTGGGCGTGGTGCCCCAGAACATCGCCGTCTTCGACGAGCTCACGGTACGCGAGAACATCGACTTCTTCTGCGGCCTCTACGTGACGGACCGCGCCGAGCGCGCCCGCCGCGTGGACACCGCCGTGAACTTCTGCGGCCTCGGGGAGTTCGCCTCGTGGCGCCCCCGCAAGCTGTCGGGCGGCCTGCTGCGGCGCCTCAACATCGCCTGCGGCATCGCCCATCGGCCCGACCTCGCGTTCTTTGACGAGCCTACCGTGGCCGTGGACGCCCAGAGCCGCGCCCAGATCCTCTCGGGCATCCGCTCCATGAACGAGGCGGGCACCACCGTGGTCTACACCTCCCACTACATGGAGGAGGTCGAGGAGCTCTGCAGCCGCGTGGCGACCCTCGACCACGGGCGCATCATCGCCCAGGGCACCGTGGACGAGCTCAAGGCCCAGGTCAAGATCGACGAGACCGTCTCCGTCGAGCTCGCGAACCTGCCTGCGGGGCTCCTGGAACGCATCGAGGCGCTGCCCGGGTGCCGCGAGGCCTCCTATGGCGACGGCACCCTGCAGGTGCGCTGCGCCAACGGGCCCCACAACCTCCTCGACGTCCTCGGCGCCGTGCGCGACTGCCACNGCACGCCGGGCCGCGTATGGAGCGAGCCACCCACGCTGAACGACGTGTTCCTCGAGCTCACCGGCCGCAAGCTCAGGGATTAGGGGGTCNCCATGCTCANGAACTGNTGGCTCGCCCTGNTCACCCTGGTGCGCGACAGGAGCTTCCTCGTCTGGTGCCTGGGCCTCCCGCTAGGTCTCGCCACGATCTTCGTCTTCATGTTCCAGCCCCTGGAGCGGCTCACCGTCCTGGAGGAGCTCCCCGTGGCGGCCGTGCGCCCCGCGAACGGCCCCGAGGGCGAGGCGTTCCGGGACTTCGTGGACGCCCTCTCCGCGGGCGACGGCGCCCCGGCGGCCTTCTCGGTCTCCTGGTACGGCTCCGAGCAGGACGCCCACCGCGCCGCGGAGGAGGCCAGCTCCGCCATGGGGGGCGCGGGCGACGGGAGGGCGCCCATAGCCGTGGTGTCGCTCGACGGCGCCGACGTCTCCGTGGACCTCGCGCCCACCTCCGACTCCACCGTGGAGCTCGAGCAGTCCGTGGTGGTCTCGGTCTTCGACGGTTGGGCCGCCCGTATGGCCGCCGCGAGGGCCGTGGCCGAGAGGGACCCGGCGGCCNTCGCNTCGGAGGCCGTCGCGGCCGCGCTCTCGGGCGGCGGCCACGTGGACAAGGTCTCGCTCACCGAGACCGCGCCCAAGGAGACCACCGCCTTCTACTTCGCCCTCCTCGGCTTCGCCGCGCTCNTGAGCGCCCAGANCGGCCTCATGGCGGCGCTGACCCTCGTCCCCGGCGCCACGGGGTGCGCCTCGCGCATCACCGTGGGAGGCAGGCCCCGGTCCCGNCANCTCCTCTGCTGGCTCTCGGCCTCCTGGGCCACCTCGTTCGCGGGCCTGGCGGTGTGCCTCGCCTACANCTGCGTCGCCGCCTCCANCGACTTCGGGGCGCGGCTTCCCCNNGTGGTACTGGCCCTCGCCCTGGCCTCGCTCATGGCCACGGGGCTCGGCGGCCTCGTGGCGGTGACGGGGCCACGGGACGCCGGCGTCAAGGACGGTATCCTCACGGCCGTCACGTGCGTGGGCGCCCTGTTNNCCGGCCTCTACGGCGAGCCCGTCATGGAGANGGCCAACTCCCTGGCCCGCGAGGTCCCGGCGTCCGCCTGGGTGAACCCCGTGCGCCAGGTCATGGACTCGCTCTCCTCCCTCGTCTACTACGACAGCCTCGCCCCCTACTGGTTCCACCTGGGCCTCGTGGCCGCATTCGGGGTCGTGTGCTGCGCCGTTGCCGTCGTCCGCCTAAGGAGGCTGNGCCGTGAGAGTCTTTAGGTACGCACTGACCATGGCCGTCAGGAAGCCGNTGTTCTTNCNCANCTACGCCGTGGGACTGTCGTTCATGGGTGTGGCCATGGCCCTGGCGGTCGCATCNCCGCAGCCCGCGGNCACCGCCGCGGCCGTGGCCCGGCCCCAGGTGGACTGGGCCGTCGTGGACCGCGACGGCAGCGAGCTGTCCCGCGGCCTCGTCGAGGGCCTGGCCGGCCTAGNCACCCGCGAGGACGTGGCCGACAACCGGCTCGCCATGGAGGAGGCCGTGGCCCAGGGGCAGGTGGACTGCCTGTTCATCGTCCCCCCGGGCTTCGGCGACGACTTCCTCGCCGCCGCCCGGGCGGGCCGGGAGACGCCGTCCGTGGAGGCCGCCTACGGATTCGTGGGGGCCGGCGGCGCCCTGGCCTCCGCCACCGCCGATCGGTGGCTCTCCGCGGCGGCCGTGGCCGCGGCCGCCGACCCCGGGGCAGGCGGCGCGGCCGTCTCCGAGGAGGCCGCCAGGGCCGCAGCCGAGACCGTGTCCGTGGCGGTGCTCCCCTCCGAGCGGGCCGAGGGTGCCGACGGGGGCGTCAACGCCTTCACGTTCTACCTGCAGTGGTCCATCTACACCACCGTCGCGTCGGTCGTCGCGTGCACCGCTGTGCTCTTCTCGACGTTCAACCGCACCGNCGTGCGCCGCCGCGACCTCGCGTCGCCCGAGACCTACGCCTCCTACACCCTCCAGGTGGCGGGCGCGGCCCTGGCGGTCACGCTGGCGTGCTGGGGCGTCGCCACCGCGGTGGGCCTGGCGTTCTTCGGGGCCGACGCCGCGGCCATGGGGCCCGCGGGCCTCGCCGCCACCCTGGGCGCCTCGCTGGTCTTCTGCCTGGTCCCGCTGGCCGTGTCGTTTCTCGCGGGACAGTTCGGCTGCGGGCTCGGCGGCGCCAACGCCATCGGCAACCTCCTCGGCATGGCGATGTCGTTCCTGGGCGGCGCGTGGATCTCGCTCAGCCTCCTGGGCCCCGAGGTCCAGGCCGTGGCGCGCTTCACACCCGGCTGGTGGTACACCGACGCCCTCGCCCGGGCCCGCGACGTCGCCGGGTCGGCCGGCACCGACGCCGCCCTCGAGGCCATCGCGGTCGACCTCGCCNTGGTGCTGCTCTTTGCCGTCGCGCTCTTCCTCGTGGCCCTCGTGGTGGGAAAGCTGCGCGAGCAGACCGCCGAGGCCGGCGGCAACNNNGCCGTCGANGGGGCGTAGGCGGGCACCGCGACGGGCACTGCGCCTGAAAGCGCCTGAGGGTGCCCTCGGTCGCTTTCAGGCGCTGGCACCGGCGGCGGTCCCGTGGATTTTGCCTGCGATGACCGCGTGACGGCGGCGAGGGCGTGTAGAGTGTTCGAGTTGTCGGTCCGGGCCCACGCCGCCCATCGTCCAGGGGCCGCTCCCCCGCCATGGGCGGGCCTTGTGAATCGACCTGTAAGGAACCCTTTTGTCTGAAACCCAATCCAGCACCTTCGCCGAGCTCGGCCTCGGCACCAAGGTCCTTGCCGCCGTGAAGTCCCTGGGCTACGAGAGCCCCTCCCCCGTGCAGGAACAGGCCATCCCCGCCGTGCTCGCCGGGAAGGACGTGCTCGCCGCCGCCCAGACCGGCACCGGCAAGACCGCGGCCTTCCTGCTGCCCGTGCTCAACGACCTCCCGCACCACGGCAAGGCCAAGGGGCCGCTCTGCCTCATCGTCACCCCCACCCGCGAGCTGGCGATCCAGATCGAGGACGTGTGCCAGACGATCTGCAAGAAGACCGGCCACCGCTCCGTCACCGTGGTGGGCGGCGTCTCCTACGGGCCGCAGCGGGGCAAACTCGCCCGCGGCTGCGACGTGCTCGTGGCCACCCCGGGGCGCCTCATGGACCTCATGGGCACGGGCGACTGCGACCTGTCCGAGGTGACCACCCTCGTCATCGACGAGGCCGACCGCATGCTCGACATGGGCTTCCTGCCCACCGTGCGCAAGATCGTGGCCGCCTGCAGGAACCGCCGCCAGACGCTGCTCTTCTCGGCCACCCTCGACGAGGCCGCCGTGGGCGNGATCACCGACCTCGTCCACGACCCCGCCGTCATCGAGATCGCACGGCGCGGCACGGCGGCCCAGACCATCGACCAGTTTCTGCTGCCGGTGTCACCCGAGGTCAAGAACAAGCTCCTGGCCAAGGTGCTCGAGCGCGAGGGCCACAGCCGCGTCATCGTGTTCTGCCGCACCAAGCACCGCGCCGACGCCGCCTGCCGACGCCTGCGCAAGGCCGGCATCGCCGCGGCGCCCATCCACGGCGACCGCAACCAGAACCAGCGCGAGCGGGCGCTCCGCGACTTCCGCAAGGGTTCCATCGAGGTGCTCGTGGCCACCGACGTGCTGGCCCGCGGCATCGACGTGCCCGACGTGGACTATGTGGTGAACTTCGACGTGCCCGGCGACCCCGAGGACTACGTCCACCGCATCGGCCGCACCGGCCGCGCCGGGGAGTTTGGCTGGNCCCTCACCTTCGTGACGCCCGACGACGTGGACGACATGCTGGCCACCGAGGCCCTCATGGGCCNCACCGTGCCCGCCTTCGAGCGCACCAAGGGCCTGGACCTGGGCACCACGCCGCCCGAGCTGGACCCCGACCGCGTGCCGGCCAAGGTGAGGAACCTGCCCGCCTCCGGCAAGCACCGCAAGAGCCGCACGAAGGCCGCCGCCGCAAAGGCCGTGGCGCGCCAGGCCAAGCGCGACAAGGGCCCCCGGCCCTCCCACGGCAAGCCCAAGGCAAAGACCGGCGAGCGCGAAACCGGCAAGAAGACCAAAGACGCCACGGCCAAGAGCCCTACGGCCCCTGGCGAGAGGGGCAACCGCAGCANCAACGCCAAGCGCCAGGGAGCTTCGACCAAGGGCCGTGGCAGCCAGGGCCGCGGCGACAGCAGCCGCGGCAACGGGCGCCCCGGCTCTCGCAAGCGCAGCGGATCATCTCAGCGCGAGAGCGGATCCGGCCAAGGCTGGCAGAGCTACAACGGCCCGCGCCCCTCTAAACCCGCCCGCAAGAAGGGTCGCCGCCCCGGTGATCTGGGCGGAAAGACCCGCTCCAAGAGCGAACGTCGCTAGGAGCTGCGAGCAAACCCGCTTTGTGCCCCCTCGACCCATGCCAGGGAAGCCTCTGGCAGGGGTTTTTCCTTATCGGTGCTACGCAAGCCCGTGCCAGAGCGCTCCTTGGCATGGGTTCTCGCCGCTTGGCACCACTAAAACCCATGCCGCAGGGCCAGCTGGCATGGGCTTCTCCCCGCACAAGCCCCAAAACCCATGCCAGAGGCCCCCGCGGCATGCCCTATCCCCGGAGAATGACGCAGGATGGCACAATGAAGGGACTTCCCAGCCGNCAGCCTGCCGAGGAGCCCCTATGGACCAGCTCTCCCCCTTCTGCACCTGCACCGACCAGGTCTGCCCTTATCACCCGTCAAACCACCACCGGGGCTGTGCTCCCTGCATCGCCAAGAACCTTGCCGAGCACGAGATTCCCAGCTGTCTGTGGAACCTTGTCGACACCGCCAAGGGCCAGCCGTCCTNCTCCATCCGGGCCTTCGCCGAGCTCGTGGTGGAGAAGGACCTCCGCTGACATCCACCAAAAAAGGGGCGCGGTCCAAACTCGAACCACGCCCCTTGGACCACCGCGCCCGCTACTCGAACCAGATCACCGGCTCCCCAACCTTCACGGGGCCGGGCCCGCGCTTGCGCATGGTCATGCCGGCCGGCGCCTCCAGGACCACCACCATGACGGTGGGGTCGTAGCCGGCGGCGCGCACGGCGTCGGCGTCCATGGTCACCACGGTCTGGCCGGCCGTCACGGCGTCGCCCTGGGCGGCCGCGNCCTCAAAGCCCACGCCCTCGAGGTCCACGGTGTCGATGCCGCCGTGGACCATGACCGAGAGGTCCCCGGCCTCCACGCCGAACGCGTGCCCCGTGGGGAACAGCGCCGAGAGGGTGCCGTCCACGGGCGCCGCGAGCGGGCCGCCCACGGGCACGATCGCCACGCCGTCGCCCATGGTCTTCTCGGCGAAGACCGGGTCGGCCACCGACTCGATGGCCACGAGCTCGCCGTCGGCCGGCGAGAGGACGCGGGGCCCCTCGGGCGCCTTCTGCGCCTTGCCGGNCCCCTTGAACATGCGGTCGAACAGTCCCATGAACCTCTCCTTCCTCAAGCCTCCCACGCAGGGCGGCCCTCAAACTGTCTAGCCGTTGTNGANGNNCCAGCTCGCAAAGGCGCACAGGGCCGCGAGCACAACCACCACGATGGCGCCCGACACCTCGGCCGCCTTGGCGCCCCACGGACGCTCCTTGCGCCAGCGGGCGCGCTCTTTGGCCGTAGGTCTCCAAACACGCCACAGGAGCAAGACGATGCCGGCCAGCCCCGCCACGTTCTGCATGAGCATCTCAGCGCAGAGCAGCCCCACGAGGTTGGCCGCCGTGTAGCCTCCGCCGCCGTCGGCGTAATGCTTGTGGGCCAGATGGAGCAGGTAGGCCACGAGCGGTTGGATGCAGGCGGCAAGAAAGCTCACCGCAAAGGCGGGGCTTGAGGCGAAAAGGTCCTGCAGGCTGGCGATGCCGGCCGCATCGAAGTTGAGCGAGCCCGAGACGGCCATCCCGGCAAAGGGGCTCACAACGAGCAGCGCTTCCACGACGAGGAACATGCGACGGGAGCCCCTCCCGACCAGACGCGCCGCGCGTCACGGGAGCCGCGACGCCTTCGGCCTGCTCCCGAGACTCGCGGCGCTCGGGGTCGAGGCGCGTCCCGCGGCTGGCGGCCTGGGCGCGGTTTTTCTTGGCCATGGGCGAGGCTCCTTTCTGGGGCCGACGGCGGCCANGGGAGCCGGCGAGGCGAGCAACGCCCCGCCGGCCCAAACGATTATGAACTATATAAACTTACGAGAGCTCGGGCCANAATCCTTGTTGGCCTCGATGAGGTCGTNCGGGACGTCCTTGGCCACCTTGGCCGAGGGGATGGTGGCCGAGGGGGTGAGGGCCTGCCAGAGCTTCTGGTAGCTGCCCTCGGCCCAGGCCTGGACCACGGGCTTCTCCACGGAGACCTGCTGCTCCATCATGCCCTTCTGGAACTGCGGGATCTGACCCTGGCAGATCTTCTCGNAGCCGTTCCTACCCACGATGCAGGGCACCCCCACCATGGCGNTGGGGTCGAAGTTCGAGATGGCGCCGTCGTTGGGGACGATGAGCAGGAAGCACTCGAGGGTGTTCTCGGCAAGGGCGCAGGCGAGGTCGACGATGTCGGTGGCGTGGGCGTCGGCCTCGAAGTCGGACCCGACGGCCGTCCCCTTCTCGATGATCTCGCGGCAGGCGCCGAAGACCTTCTTCTCGCAGCCGTCCATGACCTCGTTNGNGCGGGTGTACTCGGGGTCGGAGGTCTCCACCACGTAGGCGGGGAACAGGTAGTACTTGAGGTAGGTGTTGGGGATGGTCTCGGGGTCGACGGCGTAGACGTCCTTGGCCTTGCCGAACGTGTGCACCCAGGACTCGTCGATGTGTTGGGCCTTGTCGCCGGAGGTCTCGAAGCCGTCCATGTAGCCGCTCTTGGCCATGTGCTCCTTGATCTGGGGCATCAGGTCGTTGCCGTCCCTGTCGAAGATCTCGGTGAACCAGCCGAAGTGGTTGAGGCCGTAATAGCTGTACTGCAGCTCGCGGCGGTCGGCGATGCCGCACATGTGGGCCATCTTGTCCATGAGGTCGATGAGCATGTCGCAGATGTTNATGATGCGGGAGCTGGGGCGCAGCATGCGGCAGGCCTCGGCCACGATGGCGGCGGGGTTGGAGTAGTTGAGCATCCAGGCGTCTGGGCTGTACCTCTCCATGTAGTCGAGGATCTCGAAGACGCCGCCGATGGAGCGCATGCCGTAGGCGATGCCGCCGGCACCGCAGGTCTCCTGGCCGACCACNCCGTGCTTGAGGGGGATCTTCTCGTCGAGCTCGCGCATGGCGTAGAGGCCCACGCGGATGTGAGCGAGGACGAAGGTGGACCCGGAGAAGACGCCGAGCCACTCGGGCAGCTCGAACTCGAAGAAGCGGTTGTGGATTCAGATGATGACGCCGGAGATGGCGAGGGCGCCGATCATGCCCATGTCGAGTGTCTTGATGCTGGCGATCATGGCCAGGCCGCTCGTGTTGCCGGTCTCGAGGGAGTAGTCGACGCCGAAGAAGCCGCCCCACTGGGAAAGCATGGTGGCGACGAAGTAGTNGAACGTGAGGTAGCCGACGAGCACCTCCATGCAGCACCGGGCGTTGTGCTTCTTGGCCAAGCCGATGGGCAGGGCCACGGCGAACAGGAGCGGCAACTGGTTGAACACGGTCCAACCGCCCTGCAGGACGACGTTCCAGACGCCGTACCCCATGGCGCCTTCCGCCGCCATGGGGCCGAAGATGACCCCGGTGGTGAACAGCATCCCCAACCCGATGACCACGCCGGCGAAGGCGAACAGCAGCACCGGGGTGAACATGGCCCCACCGAACTTCTGGATCTTCTCCATCATCTCGGGCACCCCCTTTCTTGTCTGTCGTGCNATGTCTTTTACTGGCGGCCCTCGGGCCGCCGCCTCGCACGGCCCCCGCGGCGCCACGGGGCATTACTTGTTCGTACAAGGTACGCATTCATGGTGACCAGACTTGTTCGTATAAGTTGCCATCTTAAGGGGAACCGAGGTGAACGGTCGTATTCTCCTGGCAAGCGTTGTACGAATAAGTTTGACGCAGGTAGAGTATGCTGGACGCTAAGAGTGACCGACCTTCTTTCGAGGAACCCACCGTGCCCAAGGCCATCTACCGACAGATCTACTCCACCCTCAAAGACGAGGTCGTGAGCGGCCGCCTCCCCTACCAGTCGTTCATACCGTCCGAGCACGCGCTCACGGAGCGGTTCGACTGCTCACGGAGCTCGGTGCGCCGGGCCCTGTCCCAGCTGGCGGCCGAGGGGTACGTGCAGCCCATGCAGGGCAAGGGCGTGCGCGTNATCTACAACCCGCTGCACGAGAGCCCCCGGGAGCGCGAGGACAGCGGCCTCGAGACCTACCAGGAGCTGGGCGCACGCCGGGGCTTCGTCCCCGAGACGCGCACCGTCGTGCTCGAGGAGGTGACCGCGGACGAGGAGCTCGCACGCCTCACGGGCTTCTCCCGGTCGAGCGGGCTCACGCACATCCTGCGCGTGCGCTACGCCGACGGGGTGGCCGTGGGCACCGACGAGAGCTTCTACCTCTCGTCCAGCGTGCCCGGGCTCACCCCCGCCATCGTCGACCGGTCGGTCTACCGCTACCTGGAGGAGGACCTGGGCATCCGGATCGTCACCAGCAAGCGCGTGGTGACCGTCGAGCGCACCAACGCCGTCGACGAGGCGCTCCTCGACCTCGGGGGTCTCAACGCCATAGCCGTCATGCGCTGCAACGCCTACGACGGCACCGGCATCATGATCGAGTACACGGAGACCCGACAGGTGCCCGGCTTCTTTGAGCTCTGCTTCACGTCACAGCGCAACCGGCCCGCCCGCGCGACGGACCAGACCGGCTGAGCCCGAGCCGAGCGACCGGCGCCCGGCCGGCACAAGAAAGCGGCCCTGCGCCATGGTCTGGCGCAGGGCCGCGTTGCCATTGGTGGAGGCGCGGAGAATCGAACTCCGGTCCTACATGGCCCCCTGGCGGGCATCTCNAAGCTCAGCCACCGATCGGGTCTCGAGCCGGGCTGGTACGGTGGCCCACGCACCCGGCTCCAGTCGGTTCCATCTTAGCCTGCGGCATACCNNCCACGTCCGCAGGTGCATCTCCCTAAGATGACACCTTGCACGGACCAGGAGCGAGCCCGTGCTCGGCGCGCTGGTTAGTTAAGACTAAGCAGCGAGGGCATACTGCCCAGAGAACTCAGTGTCGTCAATTGAATTTGACGGTACCCCTGTTTAACGTGGCGAGGAGACCACNGCTTGCTTCCCACCTCAGGACCATCCAGTCGAAACCNGTCGCCCCCGAAGGNAGAACGAGTCTAGCACANGGCCCGACCCGCAGGCAGGGCTAGTCCTCCTCGACGAGCTCGAAGAGCTCGGGGCCCACGCCGCACACAGGGCAGACGTAGTCCTCGGGAAGCTCGGGCTCGTCGATGGTGACCTCGTAGCCGCACACGGTGCAGCGGAAGGTGTAGGTCTTCTTCTCATCAGCCATGATGTCTCCTTTTTTGACGTGACGACGTGCCGGCGGGTCCGGCCTTGTCTTTAGATACCCCGTGGCACGCCCCGTAGGCGCGACAACCGGAACGGGCAGGCCTACTCGGCCACGTAGCTGGCGGCCTTGGGCGGNGTCTTGCCTTTGAGGGTGGTGTGGTAGTAGCTGTAGGTCATGGGCGCACCGTCACCCAGGTCGCGCGTCTCGACGACCTCGCCGAGGAACACGAGGTGCGTCCCCGCGTCCACGGTCTGGCGCACGGCACAGGCGCACATGCCGCAGCAGTGGTCGGTGGTGTAGACGTCGCCAAACTCGTCGGTGGCGCNGGAAAGCCCCTCGAACTTGTCGATGTCGGCGGAGCTGCGGAAGCCGAAGCGCCCGATGAAGGGCATGTCGGCCGACTCGTCGAGGACGGTCACGGCGAAGTGCCCGCTGGCGGCGATGCGGCCGCAGGTGACGTTGTCCTTNTTCACCGAGACGACGACCTGGATGGGCTCGGCCGTGACCTGCGTGACGGTGTTGACGAGGCAGGCGGCGGCGCCCTCCTCGTCCTTGGACGAGACGATGTACAGGCCGTAGGAGTGTTTGAACATGACGGTGGGATCCACCATGGCTCCCCCTTTCCGGGCGGGTGCGAGCGCCGGCCCGCCGCCGCTCATATACGTCGGTTGCGCTCCTTGAGTGCCCGGGCGATCTCTCGGTCGGAGTCGCGCTTGGCCATGTCGGCGCGCTTGTCGTAGAGCTTCTTACCCCGCGCGAGGCCGATCCGGAGCTTCACGCGGTTGTGCTCGTCGAAGTAGAGCTCGAGGGGCACGAGGGCCACGCCCTTGACCTTGAGCTTGCCGGCCAGGTAGTCGATCTGGCGGCGATGCAGCAGGAGCTTGCGCTTGCGGTCGGGGTCCTGCCCCCAGGCGCCGGTGTGGCTGTAGGGCTGGATGTGCATGCCGTGGAGCCACGCCTCGCCTCCGCGGACGAGCACGAAGGCGTCCGTGATCTGGGCGGAGCGCTCGCGGAGGCTCTTGACCTCGCTGCCGGTGAGGACGATGCCGGCCTCGAACGTCTCGTCGATGAAGTACTCGTGGCGGGCGGTGCGGTTCTTGGCAAGGACCTTGATGGAGGGGCCCTTCTTCTTTCCGCCCTTGGCGGGAGAGGCCATCACTTTCCCCCTTCCCCGTCGTCCGTGGAGCGGATGACGTCGATGAGCAGCGCGCAGGCCTCGGCGCCCACGAGGTCGCGGGCACGGAGGGTGAGCGACGCCGCGAGGTTGCGGTCGCCGGCGTCCGCGGCGTCGGTGGCGCACATGAGCAGGCAGACGGCGATCTCGGCGTTGGCGCCGTCGGGCAGCCCCTCGGCCTCGACCAGCTCGGCCGCCTCCCGGCGGGTCAGGGCATCGNGGTCGCCATCGGTGCCGCGGGCGGCGTCCANCATCTTCCCAAGGGCGGCATCGTCCTCAGAGAGGTTCTGGGCGCTCTTGAGGCAGGCGGCCGCCGTGCGGGGGCGCCCCGTCTCCTCGAAGTGCCGGGCGAAGTTGCAGTAGGCGCGCACGAGGTGCTGGGCCTCGCTGGCGCGGGCGAACACCGAGAAGGTGAGGGCCAGCCACTCGTCGATGTCNCCCTTGATGCGGTAGAGCTCGGCAAGGTCGAGGCGGTAGCCGCAGCCCATGGGGTTCCAGCGCACGGCCTGCTTGAGCGCCTCGGCGGCGCGGTCGTAGTCGCCGAGGTTCACCTGGGCGAAGGCGAGGTCGCCGTAG
Source organism: Olsenella sp. CU969 (assembly GCF_905219715.1). NCBI lineage: Bacteria > Bacillati > Actinomycetota > Coriobacteriia > Coriobacteriales > Atopobiaceae > Olsenella > Olsenella sp. CU969. The sequence continues at coordinate 1,913 of NZ_CAJMXC010000048.1, read as the reverse complement.
AGGCGGTCCAGGGGCTCCCCCACCTGCTCGAGGCGCCGCGGGTCGCGCTCCACGCGCCGGTAGGCGAGTCGGTCGAAGACCGTGGGGAAGCTGAACCACTGCACCTCGTCGGTGGTGTGGCAGTTGCGGTCGACGTACTCCTCGGCGTCGGCCGCCATGGCGGCGAGCATGGGCTCCGCCTGCTCGGNCTGNCCGGCCGCAAGCAGCNTCTCGGCCTGCACGAGGTCGGCCGTCATCTGGCTGAGGTCCATCTAAGACTCCCGTTCTCCGTTGTGGCCGCACCCATTGTGGCACGGCTCCCCGCCATCGTCGGCCAGGGTGAAGTCGATGCGCCCCCGGGGCACGTCCACGGCCTCCACGCGCACCCGTACCCGGTCGCCGAGGCCCCNCCGGGTTCCGTCCTCCTCGCCCGTGAGGGTGAGGCGCCGGTCGTCGTAGGAGAACCACTGGTCGCCGAGGCGCCGCACGGGCACGAGGCCGTCGGCGCCGGTGCCGTCCAGGGTCACGAACAGGCCGAAACGCTCGCAGCCGCTCACGACGCCACCCTCCACCGAGCCGATGCGCCCCGCGTAGAACTCGGCCATCTTGATGGCCTGCGACTCGTGCTCGNCCNCGGCGGCGCGGCGCTCGCCGTCGGAGCAGTCGCGGCACCGCTGGGGCAGCAGGCGCTCGGCGGCGCGCCACTCCCGCGTGGAGAGGCGCCCGCGGGCGAGAGCCTTGAGGGCGCGGTGCACGAGGATGTCGGGGTAGCGGCGGATGGGGCTCGTGAAGTGGCAGTAGGCCTTGGCACCGAGGGCGTAGTGGCCGTCGTTGCGTGGCAGGTAGATGGCCCGCTTCATGGCCCGGAGCAGCAGCGTGGAGGCGAGCGTCTCGGCCACGGTGCCGGCCGCGCGCTCGAGCACCCCCTCGATGGCGAAGGGGTCGCCCGCGGCCACGGCCGCCGCCTGGGCGGCGTCCACAAGGTCGAACTCCTTGAGCACCGGCACCACGCGCGCGAGGTCCTCCGGGGAGGGCTGCCCGTGCACGCGGAAGGCCGTGGCCACGGAACGCCCGGCAAGCTCGGCCGCCACGGCCTCGTTGGCGAGGAGCATGGCCTCCTCCACGAGTTCCGNGGCCGNGGTGGGGCGGCGCACGATGACATCCACGGGGCGCCCGTCGGCATCCACGGTCACCTTCGACTCCCTCGAGGCGAAGTCGATGGCGCCCCGGCGGTGCCGGAGCACCCTGCGCTTGTAGGCCACCTCGTCGAGCACGGCGAGCGACTCGGCCACCACGGACGGGTCGCCCTCGGCCACGGGCAGGTCCCGGGGCTCCGACCCGCCGCCGAGGAGGGCGTCCACCTGCCCGTACTCCAAGCGGGCCCGCGAGCGGNTGACGGCCGGCGCTATGCGCGGCGACCCGGTCACCGCGCCNTCGCGGTCGAGCTCCACCGCGACGTTCATGGCCAGGCGGTCCATACCCGGCACGAGGGAGCAGACGTCGCAGGACAGCGCCTCGGGCAGCATCGGCAGCACGCGGTCNGCCAGGTACNCCGAGCAGGTGCGCGACGCCGCCTCGGAGTCGAGCGAGGAGCCTGGCCCCACATAGTGGGTGACGTCGGCGATGGAGACCGACACCTCGTACCCACGGTCGGTGCGGCGGGCGAAGACGGCGTCGTCGTAGTCGCGGGCGCCTGTGGGGTCCACCGTGACGCACGGGACGTCGCGGAGGTCCAGGCGCCCGGGCTCGGACAGCGCCTCCTCGATGCCCGCCCTCACGTAGGACGCCTCCCGCTCCACGGAGGGCGGGAACGAGCGCGGCAGGTCGTGACGGGCGATGACCGCCTCGATGTCCACATCCACGTCGTCGGGCGAGCCCAGCCGCTCGTCGACGGTGACCACGCCGGCCTCCCCGCGGGACGGGTAGGCGAGGAT
>NZ_CAJMXC010000047.1:0-14688 GCF_905219715.1 Olsenella sp. CU969 | reverse complement strand
GCCCTCCCGCAGGGCGTGGGCGCATCTCGGGTAGAGAGCAGCCGATCGGAAAAACCGACAGAGGAGTAACCGTGGCAGACAGGATCGCCTTTTTCGATGTGGACGGCACGCTGCTGTCCTTCCGCACCCATTCCATGCCCGAAACCACCCGCGTGGCCCTGCGCGAGCTGAGAAAGAACGACGTGCTGATCTACGTGGCGTCCGGACGCGCCCTGTTCCANCTCCCGCGCGCCCTGCGCGAGGGCGAGGGCGACTTTCCGGGATTCGACGGGTTCCTCTGCAACTCGNGTCAGATCTGCCTGGACGATCGCGGCATCTTCCGCATGACGGCGCTCGACCCGGCCGACGTCCGCGCCATCACCGAGCAGTCCATGGACGGCTCCTACGACATCGTCTACATGACGGCCGACCGCGCCTTCACCCCGCGCCACGGCGACCTCGTGCNCCGCGCCGAGGAGAACGCCAACGTGCGCTTCGACGAGGACTCCCCCGAGGAGGCCTACAAGCGCCCGGTGTTCCAGATGAACGCGTTCATCGCCCCCGAGGACGAGCACCGTATNCTCGAGGTGACCGACAACGTCAAGCTCGTGCGCTGGACCGAGGACTTCGCCGACATCATCCCGGCCGACGGCGGCAAGGACCAGGGCGTGCTGGCGGTGCTCGAGCACCACGGCATCGACCGCTCCGGCGCCTACGCGTTCGGCGACGGCGGCAACGACGTCTCCATGCTCAACGCCGTGGGCTGCGGCGTGGCCATGGGCAACGCCGACCACCGGGCCAAGGCCGTGGCCGACGTCATCACCACCTCGGTGGACGACGCGGGCATCTACCGCGCCTGTGTGCACCTGGGCCTCATCGACGACGTCCTGGGCATCTGCGGCGGCGACCGCACCTACACCGTCATCGAGGACAAGGGCGGGCGGTAGGCGCCCGGGGAAGGTGGTCCCATGGACAGGGAGAAGGTCATCTCGCGCGTTGAGCTCGACTACGGGCTCGACGACCTCGCCGCCACGGTGAGGCGCAACCGCAGCTACCGACGCTTCGACGAGGGCGACCCCATCGGCCGCGACCTCATGGTCTGCCTCGTGGACCTGGCCCGGCAGACGGCCTCGGCCGCCAACCTGCAGCCGCTGCGCTACCGCGTGGTGGCCGACGCCACCGTGCGCGACGACGTCTTCGGCTGCCTGGGGTGGGCCGGCTACCTCGCCGACTGGGACGGCCCCGAGGTGGGGGAGCGCCCCACCGGCTACATCGTGGTGTGTTGCGCCGGCAAGGTGGCGCCGCTCACGTGGGTGGACGCCGGCATCGCGGCCCAGACGATCCTGCTGGGCGCGAGCGAGGCGGGCTTCGGCGGCTGCATCGTGCGCAACTTCTCGGACCGCCTGCCCGAGGTGCTGGGCATCGACCCGNCGGTCGNCGAGCCGCTTCTCGTGATCGCCCTGGGCGCCCCGCGGGAGACCTGCGTGCTCGAGCCCTTGGGGGACGCCCCCGACGGCATCCGCTACTGGCGCGACGCCGACGGCGTGCACCACGTGCCCAAGCGTTCCCTGGAGGACGTCCTCATCTAGGGCCCTGCGTTTCAGTGCAGTTGGAACCGACCTGTTTTGGGAATCTCTGCAACAGTGGTCGTATCGACAGGTCCAAGACGGAGGGACACACCATGGCGTTTGAGAAGGTCGTCGTCGCCGGAGGCGGCGTGCTCGGTTCCCAGATCGCGTTCCAGAGCGCCTACTGCGGGCTGGGCACCTGCATCTGGCTGCGCAGCGAGGGGAGCATCGGCCGCACGCGGCCCAAGCTCGACCAGCTGGTGAAGGACTACCACGCGCAGATCGACGCCATGGAGGCGGCCCTGGCCAAGAGCCGCGCCGACGGCGAGCCCATGGCGCCCGGTGTCTGGGCCATGGGCATCGCGGACCCCGACGACNTCGACCCGGCCCGCTNCCACGGGGCGGTGGACGCGGCCGCCGAGAACCTGCGCCTGGAGCTGGACCTCTCCGCCGCCGTNGCCGACGCCGACGTGGTCGTGGAGTCCATGGCCGAGCAGGAGGAGGCCAAGATCGAGTTCTACAAGAGGCTCGCGCCCCTCATGGCCGAGAAGACCGTGCTGGTCACCAACTCCTCGAGCCTGCTGCCCTCCAAGTTCACCCGCTACACCGGGCGACCCGACCGCTACCTGGCCATGCACTTAGCCAACCACATCTGGCGCAACAACATCGCCGAGGTCATGGCCCAGCCCAAGACGTCGCAGGAGTCCTTCGACGCCATCATGGAGTTCGCCGGCCAGATTCGCATGCAGCCCCTGCCGGTGCGCAAGGAGAAGGCGGGCTACCTGCTCAACTCCATGCTCATCCCGTTCCTCTTCTCGGCCATGGACCTCTACGTCAACGGCATCTCCGAGCCGGAGTCCATCGACACCGCGTGGGTCCGCGGCACCGGCGCGCCCAACGGCCCGTTCCAGATCCTGGACGTGGTGGGCCTCGTGACCGNCTACAACNNNGTGCAGCCNTACACCAAGGTCCCGGGCTTCATGGCGCCGTACAACTTCAAGGGCATCTCCCGCATGCTCAAGGAGAAGATCGACGCCGGCGAGACGGGCGTGGCGGCCGGCAAGGGCTTCTACACCTACGGCGGCTAGGTCCGCCCGCGGCACGGCGGGCGTGACAGCGGTGCCTGGCCCATCTGTCACTTCGTATATTAATATGTTGATTTAATCGCCCGCCCGGGNCCGGCCCCGGGCGGGCGCGGCGGGCGCAGCTGGAGTGGCGGCAGCGGCGGGCGAGGCGGGAGCGGCCCCTCGTACCGCCCGCAGAACGTTCCGCGGGCGGCGCTCCCGCGCCTCTCGCCCCAAGCCTCCGCGGCCGGCTGGGACAAAAGTGTCCGACCATTGGGACGGCCCCGTCAGAGCGGGATCTCGGGCAGGGCGAGCGTCCCTCTGGGGACGGGTCGCACGGAGAGGGAGAACCCCTGGGCCGTTGCGTATCGGAGTGCCAGCGCCATCCCGATGCCGGTGCTGCCGCNCTTTCCCTTGCCAAAGCGCTCGAACACCACGGCGAGGTCCTCCTCGGAGATGGGAGCCCCGTCGTTCACGGCCCAGAGGCGGGCCTTCCCATCGGCTGCCGAGCAGCCCAACCGCACAGTGCCCTCGCCGTGGCGGATGGCGTTGGTCAGCATGTTGAGAACGGCGGCGTAGGTGAGGTCGAGGTCGAAGCTGCACACGACGGGCTGCGGTCCATGGAGGACGAGGTCCACGCCCTTGTCGGTCGCCGTGGGGGCCAGGCTCCGTTCAGCGTCGTAGAGGAGCTCCCGTAGGTCGGCCCGGTGGGGGTGGGGCTTGAGCCTCCCGGCGTCGGCTCTGGCCAGCCCCATGATCTGGTCGACGAGCGCGGCCATCCGCCCCGCCTCCCTGCCAATCGACGCATAGGCATCGTCGGTCGTCACGAGGCCGCGCCGTGCCGCCGCGCTCCAGCCGCCGATGGCCATGAGCGGGGCCTTGAGCTCATGGGCGGCATCGCCAAAATAACTCTCCGCTCGCAACCTTCTGGCCTCGAGGGCGCCCACTGCGGCGACCTTCCGGCTGAACCTCCCCGTCGCCGTGACGGTCAGAGCGATGAAGGTTCCGCCGCAGACAAGGGCCAGNGCGGCGCAGGGCCCCGTGACGAGGACGTAGCGCACCCCGCCGGCGGGGGAGGTCCGGTAGATGAGCAGCNCGCCGCCTGTCCGGATCAGTTGCGGGCGTGGGTCGGCCGCGAACCCCTCGTCCGTCAGGCGATGGCGGAGCCCGTCTTCCCAGGGCCGGGCNGCGCTTCCTGCCTGTGGGGAGGAGGCCGGCAGCTCCCGAATCTGCCACCAGCCGTTTTCCGGCGACGAGAGGCTCTGCGCCCCGGTCGCGCAGAGGATGGAGAGGCCGATGAGGAACGCCGCCGCCACGGCTAGGAGTTCTCCCACGATCGTGACGGCGAGCTGATGGCGCAGCCGCTCGACCGCATCGCGTCCAGCCTCCGCCATCTCACTCGAGCTCTGTCAGTCGGTAGCCGAAGCCACGGACGGTCTGGATGCAGACGTCGGAGCCGGCCCTCGCGAGCTTGACCCGCACGCGACGGCAGGTCTCGTCCAGCGTCCGGCTCTCGACACCGTCGGGGAGCCGCCATACGGCCTCGAGGATCTGCTGGNGNGAAANAGCTTCCCCGTGGTTCTCCATAAAGAAAATGATAAGACGGAGCTCCGTGGGCGTTGCCAGGAGGGGTTGTTCCCCTACGTAGACGGCGTGGCGCCTCCGGTCCAACCTGGTGTTGCCGCAGGTGAGGTCGTCCTGGACGGGCGGGCACCCGGGATGGGCGGCATCGTAGTCCACGCGGCGCATGAGAGCCCGCACCCGGCTTACGAGCACNATCGGGTTGAACGGTTTCGCCAGGTAGTCGTCGCCGCCCAACGCGAGGCCGGAGCACACGTCGATGTCGTCGCCTTTGGCCGTGAGCAGCATGACGGGCACGGTTGAGGAGCGTCGGATGCGGGCAAGGGCCTCGAGGCCGTCCGTACCGCTCAGCATGACGTCGAGCAATACGAGGTCGGGTTCGTGGCGCCCGAACGCTTCCAACAGCTCGTCGGCGGTGGGAAAGGCCTCGACGGCAAAGCCGTCTGCCGTCAGAAACGACGTNACGAGCGTGCGCGTCGAGTCGTCGTCCTCTGCGTACAAGATAGACTTCATATTGAATCCCCGAACCGTCGCCCTTGCTGGCATCTTATCAGAGAGGCTCCTGTTGAAGAACAGATACATCGACAGGCCGTTTGCGGAGAGGCTCACGGACATCTGCTGGTTCGCAGGCATCGGGTTGAGCGCGCTGTGGACGACCCTCGAGGTCCTCGGCGTGCTTCCGTACGGCTCCTCGGACCTTGCCGCCCGGGTGGGCTCACTGGTCTTCTTCGTGCTGGCAGCCCTGCTCGCGCTCCTGTGCGGGAGTAGGGGCAGGCTCATCTGGTGCGTCGTGTGTGCCGTGGCGTCGCTCGCTTGGTGCTTCGCGTTCTAGCCGTGCCGGCTCGGCCCCGGTTTTGACAGAACCGTGACCCGATTGTGACTCGGCGGCGGTGGCCCCTCGTCCTCATCCCCCTCATCGTTAAGGCAGATGAAGAAGGGGGGCGAGCATGGTCTCTGCGAAAAAAGTCGTTCCGGCCGCTCTGGCGCTGTGCTCGCTTTTGGCGTTGTTTGAGGTAGGGCCGTCAATATGAAGCTGATCATGCTTCTGCGCCGTATCGGAATGTATGTCAAGTGGGATCCGATGACACTCTGGAATGCGGCGCTTGTGGTCTCGATGTTCCTGAGTCTTCTTGGGTTTTGGGGTTTTCGGGAGGGAGAGATCTTCACCAACGCTGTGCTGTTGATGGCTGCATCCATTGTGGGTGTGCGCTTTTATCGAGAGCGACATCCTGTCCTTGTCGGAATCTGCGCTCTCCTTGTCCTCTACTCCGTTCTGATGTTGGCCGTCGCTCTTGGCGCGGCCCCCCTGCCGTGGAGTTCGTGACAGCGGTGTCTGGCCCATCTGTCACTTCGCCCATTAATCGGTTGATGTGACCGCCCGCCCGGAGCCGGCTGGGACAAAAGTGCCCGACCATTGGGACAAAAGTGTCCGACGAGTGGGACAGCCGGTGGGACGGCACCGGCGGCTAGAACAGCTCGTCGGTGTCCAGCCAGACGGTGATGTGNCCGTCGNTCACCAGCGACACCTGCATCTCTGCGGCGAAGATGCCGGTGGCCACGGGCACGTCCTCCGCTGCGATCTTGCAAAACCGCTCGTAGAGGTCGCGTGCCAGGTCTGGGGGTGCCGCCTCGGTGAAGCTGGGCCGACGCCCCCTTCGCNCGTTGGCATACAGCGTGAACTGACTCACGATGAGGGCCNGCCCGCCCACGTCCACAAGCGAGAGGTTCATGTGGCCGGCCCCGTCGTCAAAGATGCGCAGATGGCAGATCTTGTCCCAGAGCTTGCGGGCCACGGTCTCGTCGTCATGCGGCCCCACGCCCAGAAGGATGCAGAATCCGCCTCCGATGGCACCTACGACCTCGCCGTCCACGGCAACTGACGCCTCGGTTACCCGCTGCAGCAACGCTCTCATGCCGCTTCCTTTCTGCCGTGACAAACCAACCTGGTACCGCGTCTCCCTACAGCCCGTACAGCTCGCCGAACTTGCGCTCCAGGTAGTCGCAGTAATAGCCCGGGTCGAACTCCTCGCCGCAGGCCTCCTCCACGATCCGCCTCGGCTCCTTGGAGCGGCCCCAGCGCCACACGCGGTCGCCCAGCCAGGCGCGCACCGGCGCCAGGTCGCCCGACGCCAGCACCTCGTCAAAGGGCGTGCCCCCGGCCGCTAGGTCCGCCGTCATGGCGTGCAGCAGCTGTGCGCCGTAGGCGCCGCCCAAGGCGTAGGTGGGGAAGTACCCGATGGACGCCTGGGACCAGTGGATGTCCTGCAGGGCGCCGCGACGGNCGTCGGGCACCTCCACGCCCAGGTACTCCCGGTAGAGCCGGCCCCAGGCCGCGGGCACGTCGGCGGCGGCGAGCTCGCCGGAGAGGAGCCCCTTCTCCACCTCGTAGCGCACCATCACGTGGAGCGGGTAGGTGAGCTCGTCGGCCTCGGTGCGCACGAGGCTCGGCTCCACGCGGTTCTCGGCGCGGTAGAGGTCCCCGGCGGTGACGCCCTCCAGCTTCTCGGGGAAGTGCGACGCCATGGCGGCCAGCAGCGGCCCCGCGAAGGCGCGGGAGCGGCCCACGTAGTTCTCGAAGAAGCGGCTCTGGGCCTCGTGCATGCCCATGGAGGTGNCGCCGGCCAGGCACGTGCGGTCGAACTCCGGGTCCACGCCGGCCTCGTACATGGCGTGGCCGNCCTCGTGGAGCACGGAGAACACGTTGGAGAGCACGTCGTCCTCGTAGATGTGGGTGGCGATGAACACGTGGCCGGAGTCGATGCCGTCGGAGAAGGGGTGCTCGGTGCGCCCCATCACGAGCTTCTCGGGGTCCACGCCCTCGAAGAGGGCGAGGTCGCGGGCCAGCGCCCACTGCCGATCGGGATCGAACGCCCCGGCCACGCAGGCGCGCGACGGNTGCGGCGCCGCGGCCACCCGCTCCGCGAGCGGCACCNCGCAGGCGCGCACACGCTCGAAGAACCGGTCGTAGAAGGCCTGGTCGCAGCCGGGCTCGTAGAGGTCGAGCAGTACGTCGTAGGGGTCGCGGCCCGGGTCGAGGCAGGCGGCCTGGCGGCGGCACAGCGCCACCACGGCGTCCAGGTGCGGCGCGAACACGCCCCAGTCGTTGTCCCGCTTGGCGCGGCGCCAGGCCATGGTGGCGTCGTTGACGGCGCGGCTCATGGCGCCGGCCAGCTCGTTGGGGATGCGCGTCTGCTCGGAACGGTCGCGCCCCAGCACGCGCAGGCGCGCGGCGTCCTTGAGGCCCAGCCCTTCGCGGTGGGCCTCCAACACGTCCAGGGCCGCGCCCATCTCGGCGCCGCAGAGCACCTCGCGGTCCATCTCCTCCAGGCCCGCCACCGCCTCGCCGCGGCCGGGGGCGGCCTTCTCGGGGTCGGCGGTCTCGGCCAGCCATTCGGCGCTCACGAGCGCGTAGCGCAGGGCGTAGCGGCGCGCCTCCATGGCGTCGATGGAAGAGAGGGCTTGTTCGAGGTCGCGGCTTGCCATGGGGGCTCCTGTTCGTCGGGGTGTCTTTGGCCATTGTGCCCCTTGGGCGACGGTCGGTTCGCGCCACGGGCGCCGTGATAGGCTAAAACAATCGGAAAGGNGCCCNNTGCCTAGCNCTCACCTTGNCTTCGACGAATGGGAGGACCTCTACGCCGACCGCGTGGAGCATCTCCGCCGCAGCGCCGTGCGAGACCTGTTCGCAGCCATATCCCGCCCCAACGTCATCGGCCTGTCCGGCGGCAGCCCCGACATCTCGANCCTGCCCCTCGACGAGGTGNCGGAGTGCGCCAAGCGCGTGGNGACCGAGAACGGCCTCAAGTCGCTGCAGTACGGNGGGTCCGACGGCCGCATCGAGACCCGCGCCATGGTGGCCGGCATGCTGGCCGAGGACGGCATCCACGTGGACCCCGACGAGATCATCATCACCGGTGGCTCCCAGCAGGCCCTGGACTTCATGGGCCGCGTCTTCATCAACCCAGGCGACAAGATCATCGTGGAGGGCCCCAGCTACCTCGGCGCCCTCCAGGCCTTCTCCGCCTACCAGCCCGACGTCGAGGTCGTGCCCATGGACGACGAGGGCATGCGCATGGACGCCCTCGAGGAGACCCTGAAGCGCCTCGGGCCCCGAGGCGCCAAGTTCATCTACACCATCCCCAACTTCCAGAACCCGGCCGGCGTGACCATGACGCTCGAGCGCCGAAAGCGCCTCCTGGAGCTCGCCCACGAGTACGACATCCAGGTCATCGAGGACGACCCCTACGGGCGCCTGCGCTTCGAAGGGGAGCACATCGCCCCCCTCAAGTCCATGGACCCCAACGTCATCTACCTCGGCACCACGTCCAAGATCTTCGCCCCGGGGATCCGTCTGGCCTGGTGCGTGGCGCCCAAGCCGGTGCTGGCCAAGATCAACCTCTGCGAGCAGGGCGCGAGCCTCTGCTGCAGCGCCTTCAACCAGATCCTCGCCGAGCAGTACTTCACCAACACGGACTGGAAGGGCACCCTGGTCAAGTCGCGCGCCATCTACCGGAGCCGCCGCGACGCCATGATCTCGGCCTTGGAGGAGTTCTTCCCGCCCGAGGCCACCTGGACCCACCCCGAGGGCGGCCTGTTCGACTATGTCACGCTGCCCCCGTACTTCGACACCGAGCAGATGATGTCGGCGGCCCTGGAGAACGGTGTGGCCTACGTGCCCGGCACCAACTGCTTCCCCGACGGCCAGGGCCGCTCCTCCATGCGCCTGGCCTTCTCCTATGAGCCGGAGGACAAGATCCGCGAGGGCGTCAGGCGCCTCTCGGAGGTCATCGCCGACCGCATGGAGCTCTACCGCGCCTTCCTCAAGGCGGGCGCGCTGCCCGAGACCCCCAGGAAAGGGATGTGAGCCATGGACAAGCCAACCGTTGCCGTCATCATGGGCGGCTCCTCCTTCGAGCGCCGCTTCTCGCTGGCCAGCGGCAAACACGNGGTCGAGGCCCTCGAGGCCAGCGGCCACAAGGTGCTGGCCCTCGACGCCGACGAGAACCTCGTGGACACCCTGCGCACCGAGCGCCCCGACGTGGCCTTCGTCGCCCTCCACGGCGCCGGCGGCGAGGACGGAGCCGTGCCGTCGCTGCTCACCTTCCTGGACATCCCCTTCGTGGGCTCGCTGCCCCCGGTGTGCCGCAACACCTGGAACAAGGCCGAGCTGCCCTTCGTCATGGCCCGCGCCTACGCCCCGGAGGACTCCGTGGTGCGCTGGCCCGCCCAGGTGGCGCTGCCCGAGGGGGCGTTCCGCAACCTTGGCGCCGCGGAGGCCCTCGACCTCATGCCCGAGCGCGTGGGCGGGTTCCCGCTGGCCGTGAAGCCGGCCTGCGGCGGCTCGGCCATGGGCCTCTCCAAGGTGGAGTCCGCCGACNGCCTGGGCGAGGCCCTCANGGGCGCACTGGCCTTCGACGACACGGTGCTCGTGCAGGAGTGGGTGGACGGCGTGGAGCTGTCCGTCACGGTGATCGGCGACCCCGGCGACGAGGAGGTGCTGCCGCCCGTGGAGATCGTGGCCGAGGGCGTGTACGACACCGATGCCCGCCNGGACCCGCAGGCTGNGAGCTACTTCTGCCCGGTGCGCCCGGAGTCGCTGTCGCCCGACGGGCANGAGGCCGCGNCCATCCGCAGCACCTGCGAGCGCGCCGCCATCGAGGTCTACCGCGCCTTCGGCTGCCGCGACATGGCCCGCGTGGACATGGTGTGGGACGGCGCCGCGCCCCGGGTTCTCGNCCTCAAGGTCTTCCCCGGCCTAACCGAGACCTCGNTCGTGCCCACGGCCCTGGAGGCCGCCGGGATCGCCCTGCCCGAGCTGCTCGACTCCATGGTCGAGCAGGNCTACGCGCGAGGCTGCTAGCTGTATGTGGACGGGGTCGCCGGAGGAGGGCCGGCGACCCCATTCGTTTCTCGNCCCGGCCGGGAGCGAGGGGAGAGAGGGAGAGCCATGGCTTCTGAGAAGGTCCCGTACCTGGTGGGCATCGACGTGGGCGGCACCACGGTCAAGGTGGCGCTGGTCACCATGGACGGCGACGTGGCGGACTTCTCCGCCGTGCGCACCGAGTCGATGCAGACGCCCGGGGAGCTGGCGTCGGCCGCCGGGAAGGTGCGCGCCATGGCCGAGGGCTTTGCCGGCGACGACGCCTNCATCGCCGCCGTGGGCCTGGCCCTGCCCNGCGTGGTCACCCCGGAGGACGAACTGCTCCTGGCCCCCAACGTGCAGGTGAACCTCGAGGGGCTCGTGGACGCCTTGGCCGAGGCCTTCGGCGTGCCGGTGTACCCGATGCACGACNCCAACGCCGCCGCGCTGGGGGAGCTCTGGCGCGGCAGCGGCCAGGGGGCGCGCAACCTCGTGTTCGTGACCCTGGGCACCGGCGTGGGCGGAGGTATCGTGGTCGACGGCAAGGTCGTCGTGGGCCGCGGCGGCACCGGCGAGATCGGCCATCTGCCCGTGGTGCCCGGAGGCCGTCTGTGCGGCNGCGGCAACCGCGGCTGCCTGGAGATGTACACGAGCGCCCGCGGCCTGGTGCACCTTTACCGCGACGCCTGCGCCCGCCACGGCCAGGTGCCGGTGGAGCTGGAGCACGACGCCCACTCGCTGCCGGTGTTCGAGGCCGCCCGCCACGGCGACGACGTGGCCGTGGAGGCCCTGGACGAGTACGCCCGCTACCTCGGGCGCGCGCTGGCCATGGTCGCGTGCACCCTNGACCCCGACGNATTTGTGGTGGGCGGCGGCATGAGCGCGGCGTTCGACCTCTTTGGGCCGCTCGTGGAGGACGCCTACCGCGACACGGTCATCCGCACGTGCCGGGACATCCCCATCCGCCCGGCGTCCCTGGGCAACCTTGCCGGTATGGTGGGCGCGGCCTACCACGGCGCGCAGAGGTCCGGCCTGCTGTAGGGGCCGGTGAGCCCGGGGCCGCGGCCCCGTTTTGGCATGGGNCATGCGGTATGGGGCTTGGGGCGCCCGGCTCGGGCCGTTTGGTACTTTTCGGTATATAATTTGATCTAAACCACCAAATGGGGCGCCGTTTGGTGGTTTTTTCCTCCGTCGACGGCCGAAAAGTACCAAACGGCTGCGGCGGCCAGCCGTGGGCGGGCCGCCGGCCTCGGTGGCGGGCAGGCCGTGGGGTCCTACCAGACCGGGTGGGTCCCGAGGAGCCTCTGGCGGAGCTGTGCCTGGGCCTGGGGGTCGGGGGTCTCGGCCGCCATGGAGAGGCGCCGGGCCACGAGGCGGGCCACCTCGTCGAAGGCGGCGGCGTTCCCCACGATCTGCGGGGTCAGCGAGAGAGGCTCGATGCCCGCGGTCTGGAGGGCGCTCCGCCGGGCCCGATCGCGGTCGGCGTCGTGCTGGGTGTGGAAGGAGCGGCTGTCGTACTCCAGGTCGAGCCCGGCGTCGGGCCATAGGATGTCGGGGCGCACGGTCCGGGTGCCGCCCAGCAGCCGGGAGGACGCCGACGATATCGGGACCTCCTCGTTGAGCCGGGGTAGCGGGAGCCCGTGGCCCCCGAGTTCCGGCGGCAGCACGAGCAGGAGGACGACGGCGGTCTCCATGGGCGAGGCGCTTCCGTCGCAGGTGTGGGTCAGGGCCTCGAGGGCCCGGCGCGCCCCCGGCATCCCCCGGTTGCGCCCCGTCTGGCGCGCGAGGTCCACCACCGAGACGAGAGGCTCCGGGAGTGTGGCGAATCCCGCCGGGAGGTCCGGGCGCAGCAGGTAGGTGCCGCACAGCTCCATGGCGAGCAGGCAACAGCCCACCGGGTCGAGGTCGCGTGCGCGCACCACGAAGTGCTGGGCGGGCGTGAGGGAGCACACGGCCTCGCAGCCGCCCACCTCGGCAAGGCTCCCCGCGGGAGGGTTCAGGGTCGAGCAGAGGCAGCGGACCCCCTTCGAGCGATGGATCTTGGCGGGGGTGTCCANCACCACGTCCACGGCCGGCTCGGGGCCTTCCGCGGGGCCGTGGGTCTCCGCGGCGGCGCGCAGGAACCCCTCGACGGCGGCGTGAACGGGGGTCTCTCTGAATCGCTTGATCTCTCGTGCGGAACAGCGGCTCCGGGCCATGGCGAGGCTGGTCTGGGAAGGGGAGAGGGGGTTGAGCGGGATTCCAAGGGTCCAAAACGCCCTCGCCATCAGGCCGCCAAACACGGTACCCATAGGCAGCTCCCTGAGGCGGTCGAACTGGTGGCTCCCATACTAGGGGANTTTGCGANGCCGGGGGAGGTCGCGGCTGTTCTCGGAACCATTTGGTGGTTTTTCCTCGGTATCGGGGCGGAAATCCACCAAACGGCACCCCATTTGGTGGTTTAGATGAGTTTTCATACCGAAAAGTACCAAACGGCTGCGACGGGTTGGCAGCCGTCAGCGGCGGCTGGGGCAGGCGGCGGGCGCCGGCAGCCGGCAGCGGTCGGGCCATCCCGGCTGCAAGCGGCCCCTTGGACCCTCGGGGAGTCCCGAGAAACAATCCCACCACACGGGCGATATACACTTGACAGGCCCATGGCTCCACGCCGCCGGGCTCCCATCGCACGTTCCCGCGGCTTGGAGGTCGCTCCTTGAAACCCACCGACACGTTCAAGTACCAGCTGCTCGAGAGGCTCTGTGNCGCCTTCGACGGGGCCGCCCCCGCCGACGAGCCGCCCACCCTGGTCCCGTCCGACATCCTACCTTCCTACCTCGAGCACGACGACGAGGCCTCCCGCAAGCAGGCCCAGTGGATCTTCTCGGCCGTGCAGTCGCTGGAGAGCCAGCGCATGGTGCGCATGACCAAGTCCAAGCACGACGGGGGCACCTACGTGGACACCGTCACCCTGGAGGACGCCGACAAGGCAGCCCACGAGCTCGAGAAGCTCGCTGCCCGCGTGGCCCAGGAGGAGGCCGAGCAGGCCCGGGCCGAGGAGGCCGTCGCCCGCAAGCGGCAGGCCCAGTCCCAGGGCGGTCAGACCCACGCGCAGCGACACGGTCGCCGCCGCACATCGGATCCTGTGGACCCGCGCATCACCGAGGAGGCCGCCGAGTACCTCGACGAGGTAGACTCGCCCCTCACCCCGCGCGAGCTCTCGCTGCTCGTCACCGGCGACACCAAGAAGCTCGACCGCGTGGGCCTCAAGCGCGTGGCCCAGACCCTGCGCCGCCGCGGCTCCAGCGCCAGCCGTTCCAACGTGGGAGCGCTGGAGGAGGCCGGCGTCGTGGNCGACCTCAAGACCATCTGCGTCAAGGGTCCCGTGGTGCTCANCACCNAGAAGNGCGCCGTCGACGCCTCGATCCTGCCCAACGGCATCTCGATGTTCGACGCCGACCTCGCCAACATCGACCGCGCCTACGTGCGCGCCTGCCGCATCGTCACGGTGGAGAACCTCGACGCCTACCGCCGCTGCAACGACGACGACGTCTACATCTACACCCAGGGTTCCGTGTCGCCGCGCCACCGGGCGCTCCTGCGCATGATCCACGAGCAGAACCCCGAGGTGGAGTTCGCGCACTTTGGCGACATCGACTACGCCGGCCTCAAGGCCCACAGGGTCATCGAGGACACCCTCGGCTGCGAGGTGGGCCTCTTCCACATGGGCATCGCCGAGCTGGCGAACCCGGCCTACCGCAAGGCCATCCACCCGCTCACGTCCAAGGACCGNGACCTCCTGGCCCAGCTCCTGGAGNACGAGCGCTACCGCGGCCTCNTCTCCTANNTGCTCGAGCGCAACGTGAAGCTCGAGCAGGAGATCGTGGCGCTGGACCTCTTCAGCGACTACGACGTGGACTCCGCCATGGCGGCCCTCCCCGCCGGCCGCGGCGGCCAGGGCGAGGGGCAGCAGGACGACGGCAAGCGCCGCGAGGGCACCTACCGCAAGCAGAGCCAGCACTCGCGCGGGCAGCGCAGGCAGCAGGCCGCCGACGGCCAGGGCGCCCAGCAGTCTTCGCAGCAGGTCTCCAAGGCCGAGGCCGCACCCAAGGTTGAGCCCGCCGAGCCCGAGGCCGCCGTCGGGGCGGAGGCGCCTGCGGACGCCGCGCCCGCCGAGAAGGCCGACGCCCCCAAGCCGCGCCGTCGCCGCCGCTCCCGCAGGCCCAAGGCCGAGCAGGGCGCCGAGGGGCAGGCCGCGGAGGAACGGGCCGCCGAGGGGCAGGACACGGAGGGACAGGTCGCGGAGGCGGCGGACGCCGAGCAGCCCGCGGCCGACGCCGACGCTCCCGAGGGGCAGGTCTCCACACCCGAGACCACGCCCGAGGATGCCCCCGCCCCCGAGGCGGAGGCCGAGGGCGGCGACGCCCGGTCCGCCGAGCAGGATGCGGAGCCGGAGCAGAAGGACGTGCGCCCCGGCCGAGCCGGGCGTCGCCGCCGCAGCACCCGGTCCAAGGCCGCTGCCGAGAAGGCCGCCGAGCAGCCTGAAGCTGTAGCCGATGCCGCAGCCGAGGCCGGCCAGGTGCCCAAGCCCGAGGACGCTCCCGAGCCTGCGGCCGACCGGCCCGACGCCGAGGCGCCGGCCCCCGAGACCGACGCCCCCAAGCGG
>NZ_CAJMXC010000046.1:0-14776 GCF_905219715.1 Olsenella sp. CU969 | reverse complement strand
CCGGAGGCGATGCGGAGCGAGCGATCGGCGCGCTCGGCGCGGGGGTCGGGCGTGGGGGCGGTCGCCTGGGTCTTGCGCGATGCCTCCAAGGCCGCGACGAACATCATGGTCGAGCCCGGGTCGGTCCCGGGGCCGGGGTCGGCGCGCCTCTCGGGCCGTGGGCCGGGGGCCGCCATGTGCCTCGGGCGACGTTGCGCCATCTCAGTTCCCCTCACGCGTGATGTCGGCCAGGTGCGCCCCCGTGAAGGCCACGAGGTCGGTGGGGTCGAGCACGAGCTGCAGCCCCAGGCGGCCGCCCGACACCGCGACGGAGTCGAAGAGCGTTGCCGCCTCATCGATGATAGTGGGGAACGGCCTCCTCATGCCCACAGGGGANCACCCTCCACGAACATAGCCCGTGAGGNGCTCGATNGAAGCNACCGGCANGAGCTCNAGGCGCTTGACACCTGCGGCCGCCGCGGCCTTCTTGAGGTCCACCTCGCACGACACCGGCACGCAGCAGACCACGTGGCCGCCGGACGGCTCCTCGCAGACCAGCGTCTTGAAACAGGCGTCGGGGTCCTCCCCCAACGCCGCGGCCACGGAGTCGCCCAGGTGCCTGCCGGGGACGCCGACGCCGTGCTCGTACTCGCGGGCCTCGTAGGCGATACCCGCGGAGTCCAGCTCGCGCATGGCGTTGGTCTTGGTCGGCCCCTTCTCGCGCCGTGCCATGGTGGCGCCCCCTCCCCGAGATCACACAAGGCACTNCGNAGGGNACCCCTAANGGGGNGTCTCCAACGAGGCGCCCTCCCCCGCCTCGAAGAGGCGGGTCCGCTCGAGCACGGGGGCGAGGAAGCGCCCGGTGACGCTCGCCGGGTTCTGAGCGACCTCCTCGGGGGTGCCCTGGACCACGACCGTGCCGCCGCCGTCCCCGCCATCGGGGCCGAGGTCGATGATGCGGTCGGCCACCTTGATGACGTCGAGGTTGTGCTCGATCACCAGCACCGTGTTGCCGGCGTCCACGAGGCGCTGCAGGACGTCGAGGAGCTGGCGGACGTCCTCGAACGAGAGGCCCGTGGTGGGCTCGTCGAGGATGTAGAACGTCTTGCCGGTCTGGCGGCGGTGGAGCTCCTTAGCGAGCTTGACGCGCTGGGCCTCGCCGCCGGACAGCGTGGTGGCGGGCTGCCCCAGGCGCACGTAGCCCAGGCCCACGTCGTAGAGGGTCTGGAGCTTGTTGCGGACCTGCGGGATGGCGCCGAAGAACGCCAGGGCCTCGGTCACCGACATGTCGAGGACGTCGCTGATGGTCTTGTCGTGGTAGGTGACCTCGAGGGTCTCGCGGTTGTAGCGCTTGCCGTGGCAGACCTCGCAGGGCACGTAGACGTCGGGCAGGAAGTTCATCTCGATCTTTATCTGCCCGTCGCCCTTGCACGCCTCGCAGCGGCCGCCGGGCACGTTGAAGGAGAAGCGCCCCGGCGAGTAGCCGCGCAGGCGGCTCTCCGGCGTGGAGGCGAAGAGGGCCCTGAGGTCGTCCCAGAGGCCGATGTAGGTGGCCGGGTTGGAGCGGGGTGTGCGGCCGATGGGGGCCTGGTCGATGTCTATGACCTTGTCGATGGCCTCCACGCCCTCGAGGGTGCCGTACTCGCCCACAGGGCGCTGGGACCGGTGCACGGCGTTGGTGAGGGCCGGGGCGAGGGTGTCGGTGACCAGGGATGACTTGCCCGAGCCCGAGACACCCGTAACCACGGTGAGCGTGCCGAACTCCACGGAGCAGGTGACGTCCTTGAGGTTGTTGTGGCGGGCGCCCGTGATGGTGAGGGCGCCCCGACCCGGGTCGCGGCGGGNCTNGGGCAGCGCGATGATGCGGCGGCCCGACAGGTAGGCGCCCGTGAGGGAGTCGGGGCAGGCCATGACCTGGGCCGGCGTGCCGGCGCACACGACCTCGCCGCCGAGCTCCCCGGCGCCGGGGCCCATGTCCACCACGTAGTCGGCCGCGCGGATGGTGTCCTCGTCGTGCTCCACCACGATGACGGTGTTGCCCTGGTCGCGCAGGCGCTCGAGGGTGTGGATGAGGCGGTCGTTGTCGCGCTGGTGGAGACCGATGGAAGGCTCGTCGAGNATGTAGAGCACGCCCATGAGACCGGCGCCGATCTGAGTCGCTAGCCGGATGCGCTGGGCCTCGCCGCCCGACAGCGTGGCGCTGGCCCGGGCCAGGGTGAGGTAGTCGAGGCCCACGTCCACCAGGAACCGCAGGCGCTCCACGATCTCGCGCACCACGCGGCCTCCGATGAACTCCTGGCGCTCGTCGAGCTGGAGGCTCTGGAAGAACTCCAAGGAGTCGCGGCAGCTCATTGAGCAGACGTCCCAGATGGACTTCCCGCCCACGGTCACGGCGAGGAACTCGGGCTTGAGCCGGGCGGCCCCGCAGGGGGAGCAGGGCTCCTCNCGGATGTACCTCTCGAGCCGCGCCTTCACCTTGTCGTTGGAGGAGTCGGTGTACTTCTCGAAGAGCACCGACCGCACGCCGGAGAAGNNGGTGAGCCAGTGGGTGTCGCGGCCGTCGCGGGTATGGTAGTCCACCCGCACCTTGGTGGACCCAAGGCCGTCGAGCAGCGCCCGGCGCACCTTGGCCGGGAGGTCCTTCCACGGGGTGGCGGGGTCCACGCCGAAATGGACCACCACGGCGCGGAAGATCTGGGGGTAGTAGTTGGAGCGCCCGAAGAAGCTCCCGAAGACCCCGTCGTCCACGGCGGCGTCGGGGTTCTCCACCAGGGCCTCGGCATCAACAACCCGGCGCATGCCCAGGCCGTCGCAGTCGGGGCAGGCGCCATAGGGGGCGTTGAACGAGAAATCCCGGGGCTGGAGGTCGTNGATGGAATGGCCGTGGACCGGGCACGAGAGGGCCAGGGAGTACTGGAGCAGCTCCCCCTGGGCGTCGGGGCCGGCCTCCCGGGGGGCGAGCACGTAGACGCCCACCTTGTCGGAGGCGATGCGGCAGGCCTGCTCCACGGCCTCGGCGATGCGGCTGCGCNAGGAGGNCCTCNCCNCCACACGGTCGACCACCACCTCGACGGTGTGCTTGTACTTCTTGTCGAGCTTGATGCCGTCCTCGAGCTCCATGACCTCGCCGTCCACGCGCACCCGGGAGAAGCCCTCCTTGAGCAGGTCGGCGAAGAGCTTGGCGAACTCGCCCTTGCGGCCGAGGACCACGGGGGCAAGGACGAAGGCCCGGCGGCCGTCGGCCGCCTCGATGACCTTGTCCACCACCTGGTCGGTGGTCTGCCGCTCGATGACGCGCCCGCACTCCGGGCAGTGGGCCGTACCCACCCGGGCGAACAGGAGCCTGAGGTAGTCGTAGATCTCCGTGACCGTGCCCACGGTGGACCGGGGGTTCTTGGAGGTGGTCTTCTGGTCGATGGAGACGGCCGGCGACAGGCCGTCGATGGAGTCGAGGTCGGGCTTGTCCATCTGTCCGAGGAACATGCGGGCGTAGCTGGACAGGCTCTCCACGTAGCGCCGCTGGCCCTCGGCGTAGATCGTGTCGAAGGCCAAGGAGCTCTTCCCCGAGCCGGAGAGGCCCGTGATGACCACGAGCTCGTTGCGCGGGATGGTGACGTCGATGTCTCTCAGGTTGTGCTCCCGAGCACCGCGGATGACGATCGCGTTGGATGCCACTGGGCGAACCTCCCCCTCACGTGCAGCTGTTCGATGACGGCGCCATGGCGCTCAACCGAACAATTGTACGTTTCAGACCTCGAGGAGGGTGCGGGGCGAGACCTCTTTAGCATCCCTCCACATCTGGGAGGCATCCTCGTCGGTGATGCCGGCGATGACCCGGTTGAGGCTGTCGAGGAAGGCGGTGTCGTCGTGGCGCACGGCGATGCGCAGGGACCCCTCGTCGGCCCGGGGGCACTGGGCAGGGGGGATGGGAGCCACCACAAGCTCGGGGAAGACCCCGGCGCACTGCTCGAAGCCCCGACGGTCGACCACGGTGGCGTCGATCTCGCCGGAGACCACCTTGAGGCAGGGGTAGGTGCGGGACCCGTAGGGAGGGACGTGGACCGCGCCGGGGACCTGGGATATGGCCCGGTCGAGGTCGGTGTCGGAGCGGGCGGCCATGCGGGCCCCCTCGAGGGCCTCAAGGGAGNTGGCTCCGGCGAAGCGGGAGTCGGCCCGNCACACCACGGCGAGGTCCACCGCCGCGTAGGGGTCGGAGAAGGTGATGCCGGTGTCGCGGGACCCGTTGAACACCGAGGAGACGGCGACGTCGATGTAGCCGCGCTTGAGGTAGTCGGCGAGATCGGCATGGTCGACGTCGACCATGCGGGGGCGGCAGCCGAGCCCCTCGGAGACGCGGCTGAGGAAGAAGGCGTCGAAGCCGCTGACGTTGTAGTCGCGGTTCTCCAGGGGAAGGGACCGGTCCACAGAGGGGTCCACCAGCATCTCGTAGGCGGGGTGGGCGCAGTCGATGNCCACGCGGTNGGAGGCCTGGGAGACCGCCGGGGGNTCGAGGAACCCCTCGATGCCGGAGCACCCGGCCAGGGAGGCCGTGCCAACGAGGGCGGCGGCGCCGACGATGCAGGAGCGCAGGAAGGTNCGGCGTCCCATGGGCCGCTCGAGAAGGGGCAGCCCGCCGAGGGGCCGACCGGTCTGTGTCATCGAGCCCCCTCTTCCAAACGCCGCCTCCGGGCCAGACGCTTAATTTATCCTTAAAAGCAGCCTAAACCTCCTTGAAATCGAAGTCAACGTCACC
This sequence comes from Olsenella sp. CU969, assembly GCF_905219715.1. NCBI lineage: Bacteria > Bacillati > Actinomycetota > Coriobacteriia > Coriobacteriales > Atopobiaceae > Olsenella > Olsenella sp. CU969. The sequence continues at coordinate 10,044 of NZ_CAJMXC010000046.1, read as the reverse complement.
GGTTGCCTTTTTCCCTCTGGGAGCACGGATATTGGTACTTACAGGCACAGCGCGGCCGGCCCCCTGCGACCGGGCGGAGCGGGGAGGACGCGGCGCGGGCGGCCGCGTTTTGTCATACTTTCAACCGATGGCCCCGGAGCGGGGCCCTACGAGAAAGGAAGACCCATGCTTCTCGAGAACAAGGTCTGCGTCGTCACCGGGGGCACCCGCGGCATCGGCCTCGCCTGCGTGAGGGCGTTCCTCGCCGAGGGGGCCAAGGTGGCCCTCTGGGGCTCGCGCCGGGAGACCGTCGACGCCGCCCTCGCCACCCTCCGCGCCGAGGCCGGGGACGCCCCCGTCATGGGCATGGCCCCCGACCTCACCGACGCCGCAGCCGTGGCGTCGACCCTCGACGAGGTGGTGGCCGAGTGGGGCCGGCTCGACGTCATGGTCAACAACGCCGGCATCTCCCAGTCCACCCCCCTGCTCGACTACACCCCCGAGGAGTTCCAGAAGGCCATGGACCTCAACGTGACCGCCGTGTTCAACGGGTGCCAGGCGGCGGCCCGCATCATGGTGCCCCAGGGCGGCGGCTCCATCGTCAACACGAGCTCCATGGTCTCCCTCTACGGCCAGAGGTCCGGCGTGGGCTACCCCACCTCGAAGTTCGCCGTCAACGGCCTCACCAAGTCCCTCGCCCGGGAGCTCGCNCCCGCCGGGGTCCGCGTGAACNCCGTGGCGCCCGGGGTCACNGCCACCGACATGGTGGCCGCCCTGCCCGACGAGGTGGTGGCCCGCATCTCCCAGGGCATCGCCATGGGGCGCCCCGGCACGCCGGAGGAGGTGGCGGACGTCTTCTGCTTCCTGGCGAGCGACAGAGCCTCCTACGTCACCNGGACCGTGGTCTCNGTGGACGGCGGCGCCCTGNTCTAACCTNGCCCAAAGAGGGCGGCGGCGCCCCTCCCGGGCCCGGCACCCCCTCCCGGGGTGCCGGGCCTTCTTCCTCTCGGGCCCGACGGCCGGGGCCGGAAGGGGCGGGGCCCCGGACGGAAGTAGAATGGGCCGAGTGAACACACCGCGACAGTGAAGGAGGGCCCATGGCCTGCTCCAAGAAGGACGGTTCCACAGACAGGGACGGCGGCGCGCCCCAGAGGTTCGAGCAGCACCCCCTCTCGGAGGTGGCGTGCGTGGTGGGCGTGGTCTCCGGCAAGGGGGGCGTGGGCAAGTCCCTCGTCTCCTGCAGCCTCGCCGTGGAGCTCGCCCGCCGGGGCCTCAAGGTGGGAATCCTTGACGCCGACATCACCGGCCCCTCGGTCCCCCGCATGCTCGGCCTGGGCGGCCGGCACGCCACCACCATCGGCGACCTCTTCCTGCCGGCCGTGGGACCCCTCGGCATCAAGGTCATGAGCGCCAACATGCTCCTGGCCCACGAGAACGACCCCGTGCTCTGGCGCGGCCCGGTGCTGGCCGGGGCCATCCGCCAGTTCTGGAGCCAGACCTCCTGGGGCCCCATCGACGTGCTCGTGGTGGACATGCCTCCGGGGACCGGCGACGTGGCCCTCACGGTCTACCAGGCCCTCCCCGTGGACGGCACCGTCATCGTCACCACGCCCCAGGACCTCGTCTCCATGATCGTGGGCAAGGCCGTCAAGATGGCCGCCAAGATGGGCGTGGGCGTCCTCGGCCTCGTGGAGAACATGGGCTACGCCACCTGCCCCCACTGCGGCGAGCGCATCGACGTGTTCGGCCCCTCCCACCTGGAGCGGGACAGCGAGCTCGCCGGCGTGGCCGCCCTCGACCGCCTGCCCCAGGACCCGGCCCTGGCGGCAGCCTGCGACGCCGGCGACCTCGCCAGGTGCCTGCCCGCCGACTTCCTGCCGAAGACCGTGGCCCGCGTGCTCGCCCTGGGGAACGAGCCGGCCCCCGTGCCCGACGTCGCCGCCATGGACGCCCGCTACGAGGCGGCCTACGGCGCGGTGCCCCAGCCGACCGCCGAGGAGACCGTGGACATGACCCCCGAGGAGGTCTGAGGTGGCCCGCGCCGGCTCCCCCAAGGGGCGCCGCTTCCATGCCCGGGCCGTGGCCCGCAGGGAGGCCGCCTCCCAGGCCGTCCCCGACTCCTGCGGCGTCTGCGTGGTGGGGGCCGGCGCCTCCGGCCTCTGCGCCGCCCTCGCCGCCGCGCGCGAGGGGGCCGGCGCGGCGTCGGTCGTCTGCCTCGAGGCCGGCCCGCGGGCCGGCGCGCCCATCCTTGCCACGGGCAACGGGCGGTGCAACCTCTCCAACGCGGACCTCTCCCCCGAGCGCTACAACGACCCGGCCCTCGCAGGGGCCGCCATGGGCCCCACCCCCGAGAGCGACGTCCTCGACCTCTTCGGCGCCCTGGGCCTCGCTTGGGACGACGAGGAGGGCCGCATCTACCCGCGCAGCCGCGCGGCCGGCTCCGTCAGGTCGGTCCTGCTGCAGGCCGTGGCGGCCTCCGGCGCCGTCGTGGGGACCATGCGCCCCGTCACCGCCGTGGAGGCCGCGGACGGTGGGTTCCGCGTGGGTTACGAGGAACGCTTCCGCGAGGACGGCGGCACCGGCGGCTGGCGCCGGCGGACGCTCTTTTGCCGGCGCCTCGTCTGGGCCGCCGGCGGCGGCTCCCAGGACGCCCTGCGGCCCCTCGGCGTGGACGTGACGCCCACCTCCCCCGTCCTCTGCCCCGTGGCCGTGGCGCCCTCGTTCGCCGACGCCCTGGAAGGCCGCCGCGCCCGCGGCGCCGTGCGGCTCCTGCGCGGCGGGTCGCCCGTCTGGGAAGGGCGCGGAGAGGTGCTGTTCCGCAGCGGGGCGCTCTCGGGCATCGTGTCGCTCGACCTCTCGCGCCAGGCCGTGCCCGGGGACGCCGTGGAGGTGGACCTCGCCCCCGAGGCCTCCCTGGACGACGTCGCCTCGCTCGTGGGCCCCCGCTTCAGGCCCCATGGCGCCGACGGCCTGATCGACCCCGCCGTGGCCGAGGTGCTCGCCCGCGAGGCGTCCGGCTCCCACGACCCGGCCGAGGCCATGGCGTCCCTCGTGAAGGCGCTGCCCTTCTCGGTGACGGGCCTCGCCCACCCCGAGACCGCGCAGGTCACCCGAGGCGGCGTGGCCGCCTCGGCCGTGGACGGCTCCACCCTGGCCGTGCCCTCCGTGCCAGGCCTCTCGGTCTGCGGCGAGGCGCTGGACGTGGACGGCCCCTGCGGCGGGTACAACCTCGCCTTCGCGTGGCTCTCCGGCCTGAGGGCCGGCCGATGCGNCCTCTCAAGCCTGCTGCTCCCCTGAANCCACTCCCCTGAAAACATGGGAACAAGGGGAGAAACGACCACTCTGCCCGGGAAGGCCCCATGATCGAAGTCCCCAACATCTCCGTACCGCTGCGCGACCTCGAGCGTGCCGGTGACGAGATGGCCGCGGTCCGAAAGGCCGCCCAGAAACGGCTCCACGTCGCGCCCGACGCCATCGCCTCCCTCGAGATCCGCCGCCGCTCCATAGACGCGCGCCGCGGCAGGCCCATCACCGTGGTCTACACGGTGCGCTGCTTCATGCGCGGCGGCACCAACTCCGAGCGGGCGCTCCTGTCCTCCATCGGGCGCCGCGGCCGCGGGCCCAAGGTGGAGGTCGTGGAGCCCGACGGCAACCCGGTGCCGCTGGTCTCCGGCGCCCCCCTCTCGGACGGCGAGCGCCCCGTGGTGGTGGGCGCCGGCTGCGCGGGCCTCTTCTGCGCCTGGGCCCTCGCCCGCCAGGGTCTCTGCCCCGTGCTCGTGGAGCGTGGCGACGACGCCGCGCGCCGTACCGCCCTCATCGACCGGTTCGACCGCACGGGCGAGCTCGACTGCGAGTCCAACATACAGTTCGGCCTCGGCGGCGCCGGGACCTTCTCCGACGGCAAGCTCACCACGGGCACGAGGAGCCCCTACCACCGCGCCATCCTCGAGGCCCTCGTGGCCGGCGGCGCGAGTCCCCGCATCCTGTTCGAGGCCAAGCCCCACGTGGGCAGCGACGTGCTCCCCCGCGTGGTGACCCACATCGCCCGGGAGGTCGAGCGCCTGGGCGGCGAGGTCCGCCAGCGCTGCCGCCTCACGGGCCTCAGGGTGGAGGGCTCCGGCCTCGGCCGCAGGGTCACCGGCGTGGAGCTGGCCTGGCGGGAGGGGCGGCCGGCCCCCTCGCCCGACGCGCCCGTGGGGGCGCCGGGGCCGGAACGCGCCGAGACCCTCGCCGCTTCCTGCGTGGTGCTCGCCTGCGGCCACTCTGCCCGCGACGTCTTCGAGCTGCTGCGGGACCTCGACGTGGCCATGGAGCGCAAGACGTTCTCCATGGGGGCGCGCATCGAGCACCTGCAGGCCGACGTCGACCGCTGCCAGTACGGCCCGGCCGCCGGCAGCCCCCTGCTCGGGGCCGCCCCCTACAAGCTCGTCTCCCACGTGCGCGGCGCGGCCCCCGCCTACTCGTCCTGCATGTGCCCCGGCGGCTACGTGGTCGCCGCGGCGAGCGAGGCCCACGGGGTGGTCACCAACGGCATGAGCCTGGCCGCACGCGACGGGGCCAACGCCAACTCCGGCATCCTCGTGAACGTCAACCCGGGCGACCTCCCCGGCGACGACGTGCTGGCGGGCGTGGCCCTCCAGCGCCGCTGCGAGCAGACGGCCTACGCCGCCGGCGGCGGGGCGTTCCGGGCGCCGGCGCAGCTCGTGGGTGACTTCCTGGCCGGCACCCCCTCCTCCGGTCCGGGCCACGTGGCGCCCACGTATCCCCGCGGCGTCACCTGGGGGTCGCTCGACGGCCTCCTGCCCGAGACGGTGCTCGGGGCCATGAGGGCGGGCATCCCCGCCATGGCCGGCAAGCTGCGGTGCTTCGCCGACCCAGAGGCTGTGCTCACCGGCGTGGAGACGCGTTCCTCGTCGCCGGTGCGCGTGGTGCGCGACAAAGGATACGAGAGCGTCTCGGTGGCCGGTCTCTTCCCCGTGGGCGAGGGCGCCGGCTACGCAGGTGGCATNATGAGCGCGGCAGCCGACGGCGTGGGCTGCGCCATGGCCGTCGCGGGGCGCATCCGGAACGCCTGACGGGCCCGGCCCCCGCAACGGCGGCGCCCGGCGGGCGCCGAGAACCCGACACAGAGACGACGGCCGGCGCTGGTGACCCCGGCGCCGGCGGCATGGGAGGAACGAGCATGGCGGCAAAGATCATCGTGGCGTGCGGCTCCGGCGTGGCGACGTCCCAGACCGTGGCGAGCAAGGTGCGCCACCTCCTGGANGCCCGCGGCGTCGAGGCCGACGTACAGGCGGTCGAGATCAAGAACCTGCGCCANGCGCTGCGCGGCGCCGACGCCTACATCTCGGTGGTCAAGACCGACGAGAGCTTCCCCACCCCGGTCTTCAACGGCGTGGCCTTCCTCACCGGCATCGGCCAGGAGGAGGAGCTCGAGGAGCTCGTCAAGNCNATCTCCCGCTAGCCCCCTTCCTAGCGCCGGGGGTTCCTCCGACCCCCGAGGCGCTTGCGCGACGCGTGGGACGACCCCTTGCGGGCGCCGGGGCGCAGCCTCGCGATGACGGCNTCCTCGGAGGTCCCCTCCAGGGCGGCGCGCAGCTCCACCACCTGGTCGCGCAGGGCTGCGGCCCGCTCGAAGTCCGTGGCGTCGCTCGCCGCGCGCATCTCCTCCTCCAGGGAGGCCAGCACCGCCTCGGCCTCCTCCCGCGGGAGCTCCGCCAGCTCGGCGGCCACCNGGACGGCNCTGCCCTCCCCCGGGGCCGTGCCCGGCGTGTAGAACTCGCCGTGGCCCAGCTCGTCGCCGTCGCCGCCGTGGCGGCGGCTGCGCCTGCCCACGGAGGCGTCGGCCTCCTCGATGAAGCCCGAGATGTCGTTCACGGCCTTGCGCACCGTCTTGGGCACGATGCCGTGCTCCTCGTTGTAGGCCTTCTGGAGGGTGCGGCGGCGGTTGGTCTCGTCGATGGCCTCGCGCATGGAGTCGGTGACGGTGTCGGCGNACATGATCACCTGGCCGTCGGCGTTGCGCGCCGCGCGGCCCATGGTCTGGATGAGGGAGCGCCGGTTGCGGAGGAACCCCTCCTTGTCGGCGTCGAGGATGGCCACGAGCGACACCTCGGGGATGTCCAGGCCCTCGCGGAGCAGGTTGATGCCCACGAGCACGTCGATCTTGCCCTGGCGCAGGTCGCGCACGATGTCCACGCGGTCGAGCGTGGCGGTGTCGGAGTGCATGTAGTTGACGCGGATGCCCTGGTCGAGCAGGTGATCGGTGAGGTCCTCGGCCATGCGCTTGGTGAGCGTGGTCACGAGCACGCGCTCGTGACGCGTCACGCGGTCGCGGATCTCGGACGTGAGGTCGTCGATCTGGCCGCGCACGGGGCGCACGTCGATGGAGGGGTCGAGCAGGCCCGTGGGGCGGATGATCATCTCCNCGTCCTGCTGGCTCACGGAGCACTCGTAGTCGCCGGGCGTCGCCGAGACGTAGATGAACTGCGGGATACGGGCCTCGAACTCGTCGAAGCGCAGGGGCCGGTTGTCGAGGGCCGACGGCAGGCGGAAGCCGTGCTCCACGAGGGTCACCTTGCGGGAGCGGTCGCCCTCGTGCATGCCGCGCACCTGCGGCACCGTGACGTGGCTCTCGTCGACGATGCACACCATGTCGCTCGGGAAGTAGTCGATGAGGGTGTAGGGCGGCTCGCCGGGCTTGCGGCCGTCCAGGTGGCACGAGTAGTTCTCGATGCCGTTGCAGAACCCCATGGTCTCGAGCATCTCGAGGTCGTAGGCCGTGCGCTCCGAGAGGCGCTGGGCCTCGAGGAGCTTGTCGGCGGCCTTGAGCTCGCCCACGCGGGCGATNAGCTCGTCGTTGATGGTCTTGAGGGCGTGGTTGACCTTGGGGCGCTCCGTGACGTAGTGGGAGGCCGGCCAGATGGGCACCGCGTCGAAGTCGCGGATGACCTCGCCGGTGAGCTCGTCCACCTCGGCGATGCGCTCCACCTCGTCGCCGAAGAACTCCACCTTGAGGGGGTGTTCGGCGTAGGGCGGAAAGACGTCCACGGAGTCGCCGCGCACGCGGAACATGCCCCGCTGGAGGTCGAGGTCGTTGCGGTCGTACTGCACGGCCAGGAGGTTGCGGATGAAGTCGTCGCGCTCCAGAGGCGCCTCCTTGTCCACGTTGGGGGCGAGGCCGGCGTAGTCGTCGGGGGAGCCGATGCCGTAGATGCAGGAGACCGACGCCACCACGATGACGTCGCGGCGCGACAGGAGGTTGGCCGTGGCCTGGTGGCGGAGCTTCTCCACCTCCTCGTTGATGGAGGCGTCCTTCTCGATGTAGGTGTCGCTCTGGGGCACATAGGCCTCGGNCTGGTAGTAGTCGTAGTACGAGACGAAGTACACGACGGCGTTGTCGGGGAACATCTCGCGCATCTCGGCGGCCACCTGGGCGGCGAGCGTCTTGTTGGGCTCGAGGATGAGGGCCGGGCGGTTGACCTTCTCGATGGTCTTGGNCACGGTGTAGGTCTTGCCGGAGCCGGTCACGCCCATGAGCGTCTGGTAGCGCAGGCCCTCCTCGACGCCGCGGGCGAGCCTCTCGATGGCCTGGGGCTGGTCGCCCGCAGGCTCGTAGGGCATCTGCACGGAGAAGTCGGGGCTGCCGCCCTCCCGCCCGAAGCGGACGAGCCCGGCGCCCACGCGGCCGCGGCCGGTGTCTCCCTGGTCCATGTGGCTGCCTCCCTTATCGCGTGACGGCGTCGTCGACGAGGCCGTCGGGGTAGAGTGCGCGGTACTGCTCGTAGGCCTCCGTGACCTTCTCGAGGTAGAGGCGGGTCTCGGGGAACTCGATGGCGTCCCTGAAGTCCGAGTCGCCCCCGCCCCAGGCGCTCGCCGCGCCGGGNCCGGCGTTGTAGGCCGCCACGGCCCTGTCGGTGGAGCCGNCGGAGTCGAGCAGCGTGGCGAGGTAGGCCGTGCCGTACTCGATGTTGGTGGCCGGGTCGGAGAGGTCGTCGGGGTCGTAGACGCTCCCGTCGACGATGCCGCGGTCCGCGAGCTCCCGGGCCGTGGCCGGCATGAGCTGCATGAGGCCCTCGGCACCCGCGCCGCTCCGGGCCGTGGAGACCCAGTTGGACTCGCTCTTGATCACCGCGGCCACAAGGGACGGGTCCACCCCGTGGCGCTCGGCGGAGTCCTGCACGGCCTGGGCGTAGTGCACCGGGTAGAGCCAGTGCCGGATCGNCGCGCCCGGCAGGAGCCCCAGGGCCACGGAGAGCGCCCCCATGAGCACCATGAGCAGGATGGGGACGGTGCGGAACCAGCGCCAGAACCGCAGGCGGCGGCGCCCGAGGGGCCCCTTGGAGGCGGACGCCTTGGACGCGGCTCCCCCGGACGGGGCACGGCGGCGCCTGCCGCGGGACGGCCCCTCCCAGGCGCCGTCGTCCCAGGCGGCGCCCTGACGGTCGAGGAGCTCGCGGGCGGCCCGGGCGCGCTGGAGGTCGGCCGGCGGCGCGGCGGCGCGGCGGGCGGCCGGACGGGCCTCGGTGCGGCCGTCCGTGCCTAAGGACCGCTCGAGGGCGGCCGCCCGGGAGTAGACCGTCGGGTCCACGGCGGGGGCGCCGCCGGCAGCCGGGGCCTGGACGCGGGTAGCGCCGGGGTCGGCCACGGCCACGGTGTCCGGCGCGGCCGCGAGGCACGTCGCGCCGAGATCGTCCGCGGGCGGGGCCATGACCGTGGCGCCGGGGTCCACGGCCACGGTGGCCTGGGCGGCGGAGAGCACGGTGGCATCCGGGTCGGCGCCCGACACCAGCCGGGTGGCGTCGGGGTCGGGCACGGCGGCGCCGCCGGCGGCATCGTCCAGGCCCTCGTCGCCGGGGCCCGCGTAGGGGTTGTCCCGCCGGGGCGTCCAGCCCTCAGCTGCAGCCATGGTCCCCTCNTCCNTCCAAGCCGTTGGCGTCCCACCACTCCCGAGCGCGGCGCTCGAGCGTCGCGAGGTCGCCGTCGTTGTCGATGACCGCCGTGGCCCGGGCCTCGAGGTAGGCGTCGGTGGGCTGGCCCTTCACCCGGGCGTCGAAGTCCCCGCCGTCCATGCCGCGACCCTCGGCGAGCGCGNGGCGGCGGTCCTTGCCCGTACGTACCCACACCNCGTCGTCGGCCAGGGGGAGGAGGNCCTCCNNGCGGTCNAGCAGCGGCACCTCCACCACGCAGGTGGCGGGGCGCGACGAGGCGCACGAGACGGCCGTGAGCNGGTCGGCCAGCCGCTCGCGGATGTAGGGCAGCTNCACGGCCTCGAGCCGGGCCGCCCCCTCGGACGTCGCGAAGGCGGCCCGGGCGAGGGCGGCGCGGTCCACNGACCAGGAGCCGTCGCAGGGCACCNAGCGACCCCCCTCCTCGTCGAACAGCGCGCCGCCCAGGGCCACCTCGGGGCCGAAGGCGTCCACGAGCTCCTCGACGCAGGCATCGTCGGAGGCAAGCACCTCTCGCGAGACGTCGTCGAGGTCGATGCGCTCGGCGCCCAGGGACTCGAGCACGCGGCCAACGCACGACTTGCCCGACGCGGTGCCGCCCACCAGGAACACGGTCCTCATGGTCTCCCCCTCCCTCAGGAACGGCCCTCGAAGGTGGTGCCGCAGCGACNGCAGCGCACCCGCACCTTGCCCTTGCCGCGCGGCACGCGCAGCCGCTGGCCGCACCGGGGGCAGGTGAGCACCTTGTGGCTGCGGCGCTCGCGCAGGGTGCCCGTGGGCGACGAGACCCAGGGGCGCAGGGGCCCGAGACGGCCCATGAAGCGCTCGTTCTCCCGGGCCCGTGCGGCCACGTCGCGCGACAGCATGCGCCACCACCCGTAGACGATGAGCGCGAGGGCCACGACGGACAGCCACCACGCCGGCACGAACAGGTAGACGACGATGAGGGCGAGGGCGACCCACGTGCATACCCGCGTCATGTCGTCGGGGCCGTTTCGCCCCCGCATGAACTCCTGGACCCGCCTGTCGAAGTCTCCCTTGGCCATGGGGCCGCCTCCCGTCGATGGCGGGCGGCCCGGGACCGCCCGCGTCGTATGCGCAGTCCCCTATCCTACCC
>NZ_CAJMXC010000045.1:0-14939 GCF_905219715.1 Olsenella sp. CU969 | reverse complement strand
CCGACGCCCCCGCGGCGACCGCACCCGCCGCCGCGGGGGCGTCGGGGCCGGGCAGCGCGCCCGGGGGGCCGCAGACGCCAAGGCCAAGACCGCCAAGGCTGGCAAGGCCGCCAAGACGGCGGGGACCCCCAAGGCGTCCAAGGGCGCGTCCGCCGCGGCCAAGGCCGGTGCGGCCGTCGCCGGGGGGGCGCGCTCCGCGGCGCAGCGTCTGACGGCGGCCGTGACGTCGGCCCGGCGCGGCGGCGACTCCCCGTCCCGGGCCCGCCGCGGCCGCACCTCCCCCCAGGAAGGTGCCGACGGGCAGCCGGGCAAGGGGCGCCTCCCGCGTCCGTCCCGCCGCGCCCTCGCCGTGCTCGCGGTGGTCGTGGTCGCCGTCGTGGCGCTTTACGGGCCGGTGCGGGACCTCTACATGGCCAAGCGCAACAACCAGATCATCCAGGACGTGCTCGCCGAGATAAACGCCGAGAACGAGGCCGTGGAGAAGCGCGCCCGCGACCTCACCACCGAGCAGGGCATCGAGGACGAGGCCCGGCTCCACGGCTACGTGAAGGAGGGCGAGGAGGCCGCAACGGTCTCCGGCCTCCCCGGTGGGCAGGGGGGCGAGGCCGTGCCCATTCCCGAGGACGTCCGGGCCGCCGTGCTTGCCCGGGAGGACCCTTGGNACATCCAGGCCCTCGACCGACTCTTCTTCTACCAGAAGGGGGACCAGAACCATGAGTGAGACCCGCCGTGTGGGCGTCATANACATCGGNACCGTCACCGCCCGCGTGGGCATGGCCGACATCCGGGACCATGTGGTCCTCTCCATCGTGCGCGAGAGCCGCATCTGCAACCTCGGNGAGGGGGTGGACGCCGCGGGGCTCATCTCTCCCGACGCCATCGCCCGCGTGCTCGAGGCCGTGGACGGCTTCATCGCCTTCCTGCGCGACCACCGCTGCGACGTCGTGGGGTGCTTCCTCACCTCCTCGGCCCGGGACGCCCGCAACGCCGACGAGCTCCTGGACGCCCTGCNCGCCCGCGGCCTCGCGCCCGAGGTGCTCACGGGAACGGTGGAGGGGGCCCTGGCGTTCCGCGGGGTCGCCCAGGCCTTCGACTGCCACAGCATGGCCGTGGCCGACATCGGTGGCGGCTCCACCGAGCTCACCTGCGGCGGCCGCACCGACGACGGGCTCGTGGTGGACTGGACCCACTCCTTCGACCTGGGGGCGCGTCGCCTGACCGAGCGGTTCCTCTCGCGCAACGACCCGCCCTCCCGCGACGACCTGGTGGCCTGCTGCTGCGAGACCCGCATGGCCTTCGAGGCCCAGATGCCTTGGATGGAGGGGGCCCTGGCCCACCCCGACATCCTCANCGCCACCGGCGGCANCGTGACGTCNCTGTCCGCCATGAGGTTGGGCCTGGAGNCCTACGACAGCGCGGTGGACCAGGGCTCCGCCCTCACCGTGGAGGAGGTGGACGACCTGGGCGCCCGCCTTGCCGCCATGACCGAGTCCCAGAGGGCCCGCATCCCGGGTCTCCAGCCCAACCGGGCGCCTGTGNTCCTGGGTGGCACGCTCCTGGTGGGCGAGCTCATGAGGGCCAGCGGCTTCAGGGAGCTCACGGTGAGCGACTTCGACGGCCTCGCCGGGGCCTGCATGGCCGTGGAGAGGTCCCGCGACGGGACCCCGGGCCNCGTGGNNTTCCTGCCCGCCACCGTGGGCCTCGCCGANCTCGTGGAGCCATAAAGGATTAGGATGGTTCAAGGACGGGGGCGTGGCGGAACGGTAGACGNANGGGTCTTAAAAACCTCGGCCTTCACGGCGTGTGGGTTCGAGTCCCACCGCCCCTACCACCTCGGTGCCGCGACGGCGGCGCCGCAGGGACGAGAACCTCTCGGCGGCCCCCAGGGACGCCTTGGATATGAAAGCTGAACGCCCATGAAGCGCATCCTCCTGGCCTGCGGGTCCGGGTTCGCCACCTCCACCGCCGTCCGTGCCCGTCTGGAGCGGTTCCTCGACTNCCACGGTTACGAGGGCGCCTACACCATCCGGCAGTGCAAGATCGCCGAGGCNCCGCGCCTCTCGGCCGGGTTCGACTTCCTCGTGNCCACCATGATGGCGCCGCAGCACCTGGAGTGCCCCTACGTCAACGGGGTCCCGTTCCTCCTGGGTGAGAACATGGCCGCCTNCGAGCGAGCCGTCCTCGCCCTGATGGGGTAGTAATCCCCTGACAGGTACGTCGTCCCGCCGGGGCGTTCGATCGAGGAGGATCGTGATGAAGGTAGGCAAGCTGGTCGCGGCAGGAATGCTCACCCTGGCCCTGGCGGGCTGCGGCGGGGCGCCGGCCGCACAGCCGGCGGACGACGCGGCCGCCTCCTCNACCGAGGACGCCACGGCCANGGANCCCGCGACCTTCGGCCACGACCAGTACGGCAACGTGGGGGAGGGCACGGCCTACTTCTCCTGCGACGAGGGCACCACCGAGGATGGCGGCATCCCGCACATGGCCGTCAACCCGCAGAAGCTCCACGCCCAGGTGTCCGTGGTCACCGAGGGCATCCCGGTCGACAGGACCACCTACGTGTTCGTGNATGGCGATCAGGTGCNGGCCGNGCCCATGGAGAACGGCGTCCACGCCCTGGACCTCACCGACGGCCAGCTCTCCGACGGCGAGCACTCCGTCGAGGTGGTGCAGTTCTCCGACAACAAGACCTCCGGCACCGTGACCTTCTACCGCGTGGGCCGCTACTTCGTGGGCTAGGGCGCCCGAGGCCGCGCCACGACATCGACCAAAAAACAAGGCCGGAGGGGTTCACACCCTCCGGCCTGCTGTTTTCCTATGGTGCCCCCAACGGGACTCGAACCCGTGTTCCCGCCTTGAAAGGGCGGTGTCCTCGGCCGCTAGACGATGGGGACGTCGGCGCGCGATTGCCAAGTATAGCAGCATCGCCGCGCCCGGCCGCAGCCCGAAGGCTACCAGTCCATGCCGTTGGAGCGGGCGAAGGCCACGGCGTNGTCGAGCACGCCCGGCTGCTCCGAGGCCCAGTTGACGAAGTCGGGGGCGTCCACCACCACCGGATCGGCCTCGTGGNCGGCCAGCACGGCCTCCTCGAACGACCCCGGGACGAACTCCGGGCGGCACGGGAGGTAGGTCTCCACGTANGTGGGGCGCAGAAGCGCGTAGGCCGCGCCCTCGTTGAGGGACCTGAACCCCGCGAGGGCGCGCCGAGCCGCCGGCAGGCGGTCGAGTTTGAAGAGCAGCAGCGTGCGGGCGAGGTTGGTCCAGGCGCTGCCGCGGCGCCCCAGGCGGGCGTCCAGCTCGTTGAAGCCCTCCTCGTCCTCCAGGCGTGCCAGGGCCAGCGCCGCCGTGCCGCCCATGCCCAGCTCGTCGCCGGGCATGACGTCCAGGAGCGACCTCGCGCACCCCAGCGCCATAGAGACGTTGGCGGCGTCGAGCGCCGTGACGGCCAGGGCCGCCCGCACCCTGAGGGCGGGGTGCCGGAAGACGTCGGCCCACGCGTCCACGGGGTCGGTCGCCTCGGCCGGGGCCTCCGCGCCCAGGCTCCCGTCGAGGGCGCGGAGGGCCGTGACGTGCTNCAGGGCGTCGGCCTCGGTNGCGAGCAGGCGGATGAGGGCGGCGTCCGTGGCGTCGGGGTCTATTGAGAGGGCCTCGTCGCACGCGGCGCAGAGCCTCTCCAGTCGCCGTGCCCGTGAGGCCATGTACTCGTCGTCGCTCAGGAACTCGTCGTCGGCTGAGGCCTTGGCGAGGGCGGCCTGGGCTTGGGCCACCATGGCGAAGGCGCGGTCGGCCGGGTGGTCCACGAAGGAGTCCACGTCGGCCGCCACGGCCCCCATGAGCTCCTGGCGCGCCCCCTCGCTCATGGGGCCGTGCTCCTGGAGGTAGCGGGCGGCCACGCGCTGGGTGAGCTCGCCGTACCAGTCCACGGTCAGCCCCTCCAGTCGGTCACGGCGTCCTGGGTGCGCCCGAGGCTCATCTCGTCGGAGATGCGGGCGCTCACCACGGAGGGGTCGGCAGCCACGAAGGAGCCGAGGGCGCCCATGCCCTTGAGGTCCACGCCCTCCTGGAACACCACGCTGCTCTCGCTNNCGGCGNGCACGAGCTCGTCGTTGGAGTAGGGCNCCACCNCCANGCGTNCGAACACGCCGNCGGGGAGCTCGCTCTGGGAGGNGAGGACCATGCCGGCGTGGGGGTAGCCGTCGAGGAGCGCCTGGAGGTGGCGGTGGGCCCCCTGGCGGTCACCCCGGCGGGCCGCGAGGGCCATGGAGGCGATGAGGAGCCAAGCGTCCGGCGCCGGGCGGTGGGGGACGTTCCGTGCCGCGTGGTCCGCCAGGGCCTCGAGCCCATCGGCGTCCTCGAGCTTGGCGAGGGCGAGNTAGGCGGTGAAGCGGGCGTCGGCGTGGTCCTTGGGGTCCATCTCCAGGACCTCCCGGCAGAACTCCAGGCTCTTGCGGTAGCGGCCGCAAACGAGGGCGCGGGCCGCGAGCGAGGCGAGCCAGCGGTAGAGCGGGTACGAGACGAGCCGCGCCTCGATGTCGGCGACGGTGCGCCCGGAGGCGAGCGCCTCGTTGCGCCGGGCGAGGGTGCGCCCGCGCACCTCGTCGACGTTGTCGACGAGGAAGCGGTAGTGCTCCTCGAAGCTCGGGCACTCCTGGGCCGCGAGCATGCGGCGGGCGTCGTGGCACTCGGGGTCGAGGGAGACGGCCTCCTCGAGGAGCGACCGGGCCTCGGCGACGAGGCCGGCCACGTCGCCGTCCTCGGCGAAGGGCAGCTCGCGGTCCACGAGCTCGGAGGCGCGCGCCACGAGGTGGAAGGCGCGGTCCTGGTCGGTCTGGGGAAGGGAGTCGTGGTTCCATGCGAAGCGCCGGCGGAACGCGGCCGCCGCGCGCGTGGCCGTGTAGGCGTCGCCGATCTCCTGCGTCCTGGCGAAGCGCAGGCTCAGCCTGCGGTACTCCTCCTGTGCCGGGTCGAAGGCCATGGTCACCCCCTTTGAAATCCTAAAAAAGAGCCACAGCGCCACCACTATAGCAAGGGTTCCATCGATACCCGTCGGCCGGACGACCCGTGTTCAGGGTTGAAAAGGACCTGTGAAATGGCAGGACCGGGCCGTCGTGAGCGTCGACGGCCGTCGATCTTGTTGACCTCTTTTCAATGGTCAACTACTTCGTTTTTCTAATCAAAACTACCGTCCACGCTTCCAAAACTACCGCTCGCCTTGCAGAAATCTTCAATGATTTTCTCAGGTGCCGTTCAATGGTCGCAACGAGAGGGGCGGCGCGGAGCCAGTCGCGGACCCCGCACCACTCGGAAGGCGCCGCCCCGCGGCGAGAGTAGAGAGTAGGAAGAAGAGAGGAGTACGCATGGCTGAGCACTACGACATCCTCGCGTGCACGGGCTGCCCCACCGGCATCGCCCACACCTTCATGGCCAAGGAGGGCCTCGAGCAGGCTGCCAAGGCCAAGGGCCTCACCATCAAGGTGGAGACCCACGGCCAGGAGGGCGTCAAGAACGCCATCACCGCCGAGGACATCGCCAACGCCAAGGCCGTGGTCATCGCGGCCGACGTCAACGTCGACGAGGGCCGTTTCACCTCCAAACCCATGGTCATGGCCNGCGTGACCGCCGGCATCAAGGACCCGGCCGGCCTCATCGACCGTGCCCTCGTGGCCAAGCCCGCCAACGCCGGCGCCTCCGTGCCCTCCGACGAGGAGCTGGCCATGGACAACCACGGCTTCGAGAAGGGCGGTATCGGCCAGGAGATCTACAAGCACCTCATGAACGGCNTCAGCCACATGCTGCCGTTCGTGGTGGCCGGCGGCGTCCTCANCGCCGTCTCCTTCCTCTGGGGCATCACGAGCTTCGACTCCACCGCGGCCGACTACAACGCCTTCGCCGCCATGCTCAAGNCCATCGGCGGCATCGCCATGAACCTCATGGTGCCCGTGCTCGCCGCCTACATCGCCGAGTCCATCGCCGGCNGTCCCGGCCTCGTGCCCGGCTTCGTGGCCGGCATGATCGCCNTCACCGGTCTGCCCGTCAACNCCGAGACCGGCCTCATCGACGCCGGCGGCGCCGGCGTGGGCTTCGGCTTCCTCGGCGGCATCATCGGCGGTTTCCTCGCCGGTTACGTCATCGAGGGCCTCAAGAAGGCCTTCTCCCGCCTGCCCGAGAACCTCAACGGCCTCAAGGCGATCTTCCTCTACCCCCTGTGCTCCACCCTCATCACCGGCCTCGCCATGCTCGCCATCTCCGGCCCCATGGTGGCCATCAACGAGGGCATGATGGGCTTCCTTGCCAGCCTGCAGACCGCCAGCCCCATCGTCCTCGGNCTCGCCATCGGCTGCATGTGCGCCTTTGACATGGGTGGCCCCGTGAACAAGGCCGCCTACGTCACCGGCACCGCCCTGCTCGGCACCGGCCTCGCCGCCGGCGTGGGCACCCCCGAGTACGTCTCCGGCACCGCCTTCATGGCCGCCGTGTCCGCCGCCTGCATCGCCCCGCCCCTGGTGACCACCTTCGCCACCGTCGTGGGCCGCAAGTACTTCACCCAGGAGGACCGCGACGCCGGCCTGGTGAACTTCATCCTCGGCTGCACCCACATCACCGAGGGCGCCATCCCCTTCATGACCAAGAACATCTGGCCCGTGATGCCCATCATGATGCTCTCCAGCTCCATCGCGGCCATCCTGACCCTCATGCTGGGCGTGCACGTCCCGGCCCCCCACGGCGGCTTCCTCGTGCNCCCCGTGGTCGAGAACCCCATCGCCTGGATCGGGGCCATCCTGATCGGCTCCGTGGTCGGCGGCATGCTCTTCGTGCTCTTCAAGAAGTCCCAGTACGACCGTGAGCGCCGCTCCGAGGGCGTGGGCACCGGCACCACCCCCAACGCCGCCTAACCCCGGACGGCCAGCACCACCCGCGAGACCCCAGGGCCCGGCATCACCCGTATGCCGGGCCCTCTTCTATAGAAAGGAACGCCTCCCGTGATCCACACCCTCACCACCAACCCGGCCATCGACATGAACGTCACCACCAACGACGGCGCCCTCGTGCCCGACGCCGTCAACCGCGNGGGGGCCGCCGACTACTCGCNCANCGGCAANGGCCTCAACGTGTCGTTCACCCTCGAGCACTACGGCTCTCCCTCCTGCATCCTGGGCTTCTTCGCCGGCTTCACCGGTGACTACATCGTGGAGGGGGCCCGCAAGGTGTGTCCCGTGGAGCCCGTCTACGTGGAGGGGACGACCCGCATCACCGTGCTCGTGCGCGCCGGCGAGGTGGAGTACACCANGCCCGGCGCCNGTGCGCCCGTGCCCCCGGNGAAGCAGGACGAGATGCTCGAGCTCGTGCGCGCCCTGCCCGACCTTACCTGCCTGGTNGTCTCGGGGTCCCTCTCGCCCCTCATGGACGGCGGCTTCTACGACCGCCTGCTCGACGTCCTCGAGGAGCGCGGCGCCGAGTTCGTGCTCGACGTCTCCAGCGCCCACCTCAAGAGCCTCGTGGGACGCGGGCCCCTGCTCATCAAGCCCAACGACGACGAGCTCCGCGACATCTTTGGCCTGGACGTCGCCGACGACGCCAGCGCCGTGGCGGCCCTCGACGAGGTGGTGGCGGCCGGCGCCAAGNACGTGCTGCTCACCATGGGCGGCAAGGGGGCCTACTTCACAGACGGGGAGGGCGTGTGGAGGTGCGGCGCCGCCAGGATCGAGCCGTTCCAGACGGCCTGCGCCGGCGACGGCACNCTGGGGGCGTTCCTGTCGGCCTGGTACGACGACCGCTCCAACGTGGAGGGTGCCCTCGTACGGGCCATGGCCACCGGCGCCAACGTGGCGCTCTGCCCGGGGCTCGGCGACTTCGCCCGCGTGGACGAGCTCGCCTCCCAGGTGAGCGTGGAACGCATCCGCTAGGCCTCGAGGCCGGAGAACTACTGATTGTAATCCTTTGGACCATGGGCAGACCCGTGTTTTCGGCGAACCGCTTTTCACAGGCGCCCCCCACTGAGGGATATAAACTATCGCCCTGATGCGGTCCGTGCGGGCCGCACGGCCGAGGCTTCATCGGGCGCCCGGCGCCCGTCATCTTGCAACCGGGGGCAACAGGCGCCCCCACAGCGATTGGGAGGATTCACCCATGGCTCAGTTCACCCTGCCCCGCGACATCTTCCATGGCGAGGGGGCCCTCGAGCAGCTCAAGGGCCTCAAGGGCTCCAAGGCCGTCATCGTCACCGGCGGCGGCTCCATGCGGCGCGGCGGCTTCCTCGAGCGCACCGAGAAGTACCTGCAGGAGGCCGGCATGGAGACCCTGCTGTTCGAGGGTGTCGAGCCCGACCCCTCCGTCGAGACCGTCATGCGCGGCGCCGCGGCCATGACCGAGTTCCAGCCCGACTGGATCGTGGCCATCGGCGGCGGCAGCCCCATCGACGCCGCCAAGGCCATGTGGGCTTTCTACGAGTACCCCGACGTCACCTTCGAGGACCTCTGCATCCCCTTCAACTTCCCCACCCTGCGCACCAAGGCCAAGTTCTGCGCCATCCCCTCCACCTCCGGCACCGCCACCGAGGTCACGGCCTTCTCGGTGATCACCGNTTACGCCAAGGGCGTCAAGTACCCGCTGGCCGACTTCAACATCACCCCCGACGTCGCCGTCGTGGACCCCGAGATCGCCTACACCATGCCGGCCAAGCTCTGCGCCCACACCGGCATGGACGCCATGACCCACTCCATCGAGGCCTACGTCTCCACCGCCGCCTGCAACTTCACCGACGCCGACGCCGTGTGGTCCATCGAGCTCATCCACGACTGGCTGGTCAAGTCCTACGAGGGCGACAAGGNGGCCCGCCGCCAGACGCANGACGCCCAGTGCCTGGCCGGCATGGCCTTCTCCAACGCGCTGCTCGGCATCGTGCACTCCATGGCCCACAAGACCGGCGCCGCCTTCTCCGGCGGCCACATCATCCACGGTGCGGCCAACGCCATGTACCTGCCCCGCGTGATCCAGTACAACGCCCGCGACCCGCGCGCCGCCGAGCGCTACGCCGACATCGCCCGCAGGCTGCACCTGTCCGGCGACACCACCGAGGAGCTCGTGGCCTCCCTCGTGGCCGAGCTGCGCCACATGAACGACGAGCTCAACATCCCGCAGGCCATCAAGTACTACGGCGAGGGCGGCCTGCCGGCCGAGACCTCCATCATCGACGAGGCCGAGTTCCTGGAGAAGCTGCCCCAGGTGGCCGAGCTCGCCATCGGCGACGCCTGCACCGGCTCCAACCCGCGCATCCCCACCCAGGAGGAGATGGAGAAGCTCCTCAAGTGCGTCTACTACGACATCGACGTGGACTTCTAAGGGGAGCGGCCCTACACTGGCCCCAAGGCCGGGCGGCACGCCCGGGGTAACGGATGCGAACCCGTCATCATCGCCCCAACGGTGATGGCGGGTTTTTCTGTGGGAGGGATCTTCATGGGGAAGGCCGCGGGCAACCGCTGGGCCGTGCTCGGCACGGTGGCGATCATGTCGTTCATGTCAACGCTCAACGGGTCCACCGTCAACGTGGCCATGCCCTCCATCCAGCGGGAGCNGGGTGTGGCCATGGACTCGGTGCAGCTGGTGTCAACGGCGTACCTCTTCGTCATNTGCGCCGTCATGCCCGTGGTGGGCGCCCTGGGCGACCGCCTGGGCAAGGTCCGGTTCTTCGAGGCGGGCGTGCTCGTGTTCACGGTGGGCTCCCTCCTGTGCGGCCTCACCCAGGGGCTCGTCCCCCTCATCGCCGCCCGCGCCGTGCAGGCCGTGGGGGCCGGGTTCGCCCTCGCCACCAACATGGGCATCGTGACCGAGGCGTTTCCGTCGGACGAGCGCGGCCGCGCCCTGGGCGTCGTGGCCACGGCGGTCTCCCTGGGCCTCATGTGCGGCCCCACCGTAGGCGGGTTCGTGGTCACCACGGCCGGCTGGCACTGGGTCTNTCCCATGAGCGTGCCNTTCGGCGTGCTCTGCCTGGTGCTGGGCCGCATGACGCTGCCCGACGACGCCCCCGCGCCCTCGGACCGGCCCCTCGACACGCCCGGCGCCGTCCTCGTGGCCGCGGCCGTGCTCGCCCTCACCTCGGGCCTCACGTTCGTGACCACGCNCCCGTCACCGGCCACCGTGGCTCTCCTCGCCTGCGGGGCGCTCCTGCTATGCGCCTTCGTCGTGCGCGANCGCCGGTGCGCCGACCCCCTGATCTGCCTCGACAGCTTCCGCANCCCGGCGTTCGACGTGAACCTCGCCACCATGTNCGCGAGCTTCCTCGCCGTGGGCATGAGCGAGTACATCGTGCCGTTCTATCTGCAGGACGCCCGCGGGCTCGACGCCGCGGCGGCGGGCCTGGCCATCATGGTCATGCCGGTGGTCTCGGGCATCCTCGGGCCGGTGGCCGGCGCCCTGTCGGACCGGGTGGGCTGCGGGCGTCCCACGGCCGTGGGCCTCACGGTCTACGCCGNGGGCCTGGCCGCCGTNGCTTTNCTCGGGCTGTCCACGCCGCTCTGGCTCGTGGTGTGCGTGCTCGGCCTCGCCAGCGTGGGGGTNGGGCTNTTCCAGGCCCCCAACAACTCCCTCGTCATGGGCAGCGTGGACGAGGGCCAGCTGGGTTTTGCAAGCTCCATCGCGGCGNTTTTCAGGACCCTGGGCATGGCCCTGGGGGTCACGTTCGGCTCTGCCGTGCTCTACGGGGCCATGGGGCGGGCGGCAGGCGCCCCCCAGACCTCCTTCGAGGCNGCCCATCCCGAGTGGTTCATGGCGGGGTTCCAGGCGGTGTTCTGGGTCTTTGCCGCCCTGGTGGCCGCGGGTGCCGTGCTCACCTGGGCCGTCNTGGCGCGCGACCCGGCCCATGAGCGGCCCGNCGAGCGTCCCTAGGGTCGCGGCGGCCTGTCGGGAATCGGCTCCGCCAAAAAAGGAGATGGCTTCGAGCCCNCGATCATGGCCCTTGAGGGCCATGATTTTTTNGCTTATTTTGGGTTGCTTTATTATTATCTGAAAGTGAGAATAAAGTATGTGTCGATAATCCTGGATCCATCGGAGGCGAAACGATGCTCAAAAGACCCGCTTCCTGGCCCTTCAGGGTCGCCGTCCTGACCCTTGTTGCCCTCTCCGTGGCACTCTCCCTCCTCCCGGCCGTACCGGCACGGGCGGCGGTCACAGCGGAGGAGCTGGCCTCCCACGTGGTCCCGGGCCTCGACCCCGAGAGCNCCACGGTCAACCTCTTCAACTACAGCGCCGGCGCGACCGGCGCCGGTGCCATGGNCGGCACCGACACCCTGGGCACCACCGGCAGTGCCACGCCCAAGGTCAACTACGACACATGGCTCGCAAACCCTGACTCCATCAACTACGGGCGCCTGCTCCTGTTTGGTGACGGCATGCGTCACCTCGGCTACTGGAACCAGGGCCTCGTGGAGAACTACNGCCAGATCGCCCGCGAGAACGCCGGCATGCAGGGCATCGTGGAGCCCGCGCTCTCCGCCACGGGCTTCCCCGTGGTGAGCGCCTCCCCCGAGAGCGGCCTCGACGTCAACGACGGGTCCTACAGCGACGCGACGGGCGACACCGCCTGGGTGAAGAACCAGTCGTTCTACGGCAACGCCGGCCCCCTCTACATCTCCAACCTCACAAACACCGCCGACAACGGCCTCTTCCACCCGGTATGGGGCCGCAACATCGACCGTGTGGTCCAGGCCCAGGCCCTCTCCGTGGCCAACGGCACCGGCAACGTGAACTTCTCCGGGATCGGCAACGACCCCGACCCGAGCACCGCCGCCATCAAGACGGCGCTCGAGAACAGCTCCGTGGTGAACTTCAAGGACGGCGAGGGCTACGATCTCCCGGAGTCCGTGCGCTCGCTCCAGTACCTGTTCGACCCCGACCAGGACTGCGCCGGCAAGGAGTCCTACAAGAACGTCACCGGTCTCTTCCAGATGGACGACCAAGGCTACTACTTCTACAACATGCGCCGGAACTTCGCCGAGTTCACGGCCGACCCCACCGAGGACAGCGCCGGCCACTTCACCCTCTACGACGCCCCGGCGGGCCTGCGCACCGACGACAAGGGCTCNGTGGGCAACTTCTTCCCGTTCAACAGCGCCGAGAAGGCCTTCACCCTCGGTGCCGACGGCTCGCTCCAGAACGTCCTCAACGCCAACAACCAGGGCAACGCCGAGCCGGTGGACCACCACCTGGGTATGACTGTGGAGACCACCTTCCGCCAGCCCGTGGANGGCAAGGTGGGCGCCAACCCCATGACCTTCGAGTTCGAAGGTGANGACGACGTCTGGGTCTTCATCGACGACGTCCTCGTCCTCGACCTGGGCGGCATCCACTCCGAGGTCTACGGCACCATCGACTTCGCCACCGGCGAGGTGCACATGGGCCCTGCCTTCGACTTCCACGGCATCCCCGACGACCCGGCCGCCGCCGCCACGGACTCCACCACCATCAAGGCCGCGTTCGAGGCCGCCGGCCACGGTGACGCAGTGCGCTGGAACGGCGNCACCTTCGCCTCCAANACGAGCCACACCCTCAAGATGTTCTNCCTCGAGNGCGGNANCTACGACTCGTCCATCGCCCTGCGCTTCAACCTCCAGCCTGCCCTCTATCAGCAGATCTACAAGGTCGACCAGTACGGCAACCCCCTTGCCGGCGCCGAGTTCGACCTCTATGCGGTCAGGCCCTCCGACGGCACCGTCCCCACCCAGGAGAACTCCTCCACCTTCGGCCTCGACGACGTCGAGGTCGTGGGCGGCCCCCTCACGCACCTGGTCACCGACGATGACGGCGTGGCAGGTTTCGAGGACCCCNAGCCCCGGGCGACCCAGGCCCAGGCCGACCCCTTCAACTTCTCCGACCGCTACGACGCCGAGACGGGCGACGGCCTGCTCTACATCCTTCGGGAGACCAAGGCACCTGCGGGCTACAAGTCGACCCCCCAGGACCTGCTGCTGCGCTTCGAGCCGCAGTACACCATGCTCGTGGTCAACAATCGCTACCAGACCGGCGCCTACGCGAGCTTCATCAGCCGCGTCACCGGCAACAACGCCGAGGTCTACTACGGCCAGATCGGCGAGGACGGCGGCCTGGTCACCCAGATTCCCGGGTCCGACCCGGTGCCCGTGGCCGACCAGGCCGACGGCCTCGTGGTGGCGGTGCCGATGCTGCGCTCCACCACCCCTGCCGGNGAGGAGCGCTGGCTGCCCCTCTACGGCGATANCCTCACGGGGTTCCAGGCCGTGGAGTACTCCGAGGACCGGGTGGGCTACGAGGAGTTCAAGCGCCAGGCCCGCCAGGTGACCCTCCGGGGCGCCCTCATGCAGATGGCGGCCGTCCACAACGCCGAGCGTGACGGCACCCACGCCTCGGGCTGGTACTTTACCTGGGATGACGAGACCCAGAGGCTCCAGGCCCTCCTCGAGAACCTGCCCGGCCGGGCCGACCGCTACCTGCTCAANAACCCCGAGACCGGCGACATGCGCAACTTCTACGCCATCATCAAGCCCGACGCCTTGGCCCGGGCCCTCGGCGTGAGCCGTGAGACGGTGGCGGCCATGGACTCCTCCGAGCGCTACGCCGCTCTGGGGGCCAAGGTGGCCGAGACCCTCGACGCCGACGGCTCGGGCTCCCCGGACTCCCTCGTCGACGCCATCGACCCAGATCCCGAGGACTACCTCCAACGCGGCTACTGCTCCCTGGACATCCGCCAGTTCATCCGCGACTTCCGCTCGCGCATCTACATCCCCAACGAGCAGCGCGAGCTCCGCGTCATGAAGGTCGACCAGACCGGCACCCCCAGGAANGGCGCGGTCTTCGCCCTGTACGGGTCCCGGGCAGNTGCCGAGGCCAACGACCCGGCCCGGGCCCTGTCCCAGGGCACTACGGCCACCCTCGACGGCACCGACGGCATGCTTGTCTTCGAGCCCCACGAGGGCCACAAGGCCGCCGGGGACCACGGCGGCTACGGGGACATGACCTGGCCCGACACCCGCCACGACGGCGAGGCCCGCACCTACTACCTGCGCGAGGNCTCCGCCCCTGAGGGCTGCGAGCTCAACCCCCAGATCGTCGAGGTCCAGGCCGGCGTCTACTCCATCTACGCCGACGCCGGTGAGGCCGACGACGGCGTCACCGTCATGGCCGGCGTGGGCAAGCTCGTCCAGACCATGGTCAAGNACGCCTCCGACGGGGCCGTCAACATCACCCTGCGCGACATCACCGCCTTCGCCCAGGGTCAGCCCTCCGGCTCCTTCGCCATGGACGGATGGGCCGACACGGTGCTGCCGGGCACCGACGACCAGGTGCGCTCCCTGAACCTCCATTACGGCATCAACGCCGTGGTGGACTACGGCCTGTCCGACGAGGACGGCGGCAAGAACTACAGCCCGTTCTNCGTCACCGACACCGGCTACGTGCGCACCCGGGTGCAGGAGAACCTCCACGAGCACGACGACCCCGACGACCCGTTCTACTCCACCGCCGAGGCCGACGACCTGGGCGACATNGACATAACGGGGNTGTTCTCCCTCATCAACNCCGTGGTGGTCACCGACCGCGACCCGGCCCTGCCCGCCACCGGCAGCCTGGTGCTGTCAAAGACGGTGGAGGGCGACGGCCTTGCCTCCGAGGACTACCTGCGCAACTTCAACTTCGAGGTGCGCCTCCACGATAGCGACGGCAACGAGTTGACCGACTCCTTCCACTACTACGGCCGCGACCGGGCCGGCCTGGTCAGGAGCGGCGACGTGCTGCCCCTGCACCACGGCGAGGAGCTTGTGGTCCAGGGTCTGCCCGAGGGGTGCGTGGCCACCGTCACCGAGCGCGAGGCCAACGGGGACGGCTACTACACCTATCCGGCCTCCGGCACCCATGACGTGGTCGTGGAGGCCGACGGCACCCACCGGGCCGACTTCGTGAACGTGCGTGGGACC
>NZ_CAJMXC010000044.1:0-15301 GCF_905219715.1 Olsenella sp. CU969 | reverse complement strand
GGTCCTCACCGACCTCACCGTGGCCGACCCCGAGTGGGACGTCGTGCTGCTCCGCTACTTCAACCCCATCGGCGCCCACCCCTCCGGCCTCATCGGCGAGGACCCCAAGGGCATCCCCAACAACCTCGTGCCCTACGTGGCCCAGACCGCTGTGGGCAAACGCGAGGCCGTCCATGTCTTCGGCGACGACTACCCCACCCCCGACGGCACCGGCGTGCGCGACTACATCCACGTGTGCGACCTGGCCGCCGGCCATGTGGCCGCCCTCGCCTGGATGAACGGGCGATGCGGCGTCGAGGTGTTCAACCTGGGCACCGGCGTGGGCTCCTCTGTGCTCGACGTCGTCAAGTGCTTCTCCGAGGCCTGCGGCCACGAGATCCCCTACGTCGTGGAGGCCCGCCGCGCCGGCGACGTCGCCGAGAACTACGCCGACTGCGCCAAGGCCGGGCGCGAGATGGGCTGGAAGGCCCGCTACGACCTCGCCGACATGTGCCGCGACTCCTGGAACTGGCAGTCCAAGAACCCCGACGGGCTCGGTGCCTGACGTGGCGCCCGCCTCCCCGTCCGCGGCCGTGCCCCAGGCGTTCCCCGACTACGTGGCCGCGCGCCGCGACGCCGTGGACGCCGAGCTCGCGGCCGCCTACGCGCTCGTCCCCACCGACGACCTGCGCCGCTACCTCTACCGCCCCCTCCAGGACTTCTCGGCCCACGGCGGCAAGCGCATCCGTCCGGCCCTCGTGCTCATGGGCTGCGCCGTCACCGGCGGCGACGAGTCGGCGGCCAT
This sequence comes from Olsenella sp. CU969, assembly GCF_905219715.1. Taxonomy (NCBI): domain Bacteria; kingdom Bacillati; phylum Actinomycetota; class Coriobacteriia; order Coriobacteriales; family Atopobiaceae; genus Olsenella; species Olsenella sp. CU969. The sequence continues at coordinate 14,517 of NZ_CAJMXC010000044.1, read as the reverse complement.
GCCCGTGGCGGCGGCCGTGGAGCACTTCCAGAGCGCGGCGCTCATCCACGACGACATCGCCGACGAGTCCGAGACCCGCCGCGGTGTCCCCTGCCTGCACCGCTCCGAAGGGGATGGGCTGGCGATCAACGCCGGCGACCTCTCCCTCGTGGAGAGCTTCGCCTGCGTGGCCGACGACACGCGCGTGCCCGCCGCCTGCCGCCACGCCGTCATGGTGGAGCTCTGCGAGATGATGATGCGCACCGTCGAGGGCCAGGCCCTCGACCTCGGCTGGGCCCGCGACGGCCGCTGGGACGTGACCTGCGAGGACTACCTGGCCATGGCCACCCTCAAGACGGCGCACTNCTCGGCCGCCTCGCCGCTGNCCCTGGGCGCCNTGGTGGCCGGGGCCCCGTCGGCCCAGGTGGACGCCCTGCGCTCCTTCGGCCTCGACGCCGNGCTCGCCTTCCAGNTCCAAGACGACGTCCTCAACGTCGTCGGCGACCCCGCCGCCCAGGGAAAGGACTTCCGGAGCGACATCACCGAGGGCAAGCGCACCCTCATGGTCTGCTGGGCCCTGGGGCACGGCACGGCCGAGCAGGCCTCCGAGCTCCGGCGGATCCTCGAGTCGGGCACGTCCGACCCCGCAGGTCTCTCACGCGCCGTCTCCATCCTCGAGGCCACCGGCGCCGTGGACCACGCCCGCGCCTATGCCGCGGACCTCGCGGACCGCGCCGNCACGCGCCTCGAGGACGCGGGGCTCGTGCCCGGCGAGGCCCTCGACGCCCTCCTGGCCATGCCCTCGTTCTTCGTCTCCCGCACCGCCTGACACCGCCCGGCCCGCCCGGGCACCGCACCACGCACCACCTGTACAAAAAGGAGCACCATGGATCCAATCAAGGAAGGGATGGACGGCATCGCCGTGGAGGACGTGCAGGACCGTCTCGTCTCCCTCGGCTACGCCATCGCCCCCGACGAGCGCGATGCCGAGCGCTTCGGCCCCTCCACCGCCGAGGCGGTCCTGGCCTTCCGCCGTGCCCACGGCCTCGAGGCCGGGCGCGACGTCGACGCCACCATGTGGTCGTCCCTCGTGGACGAGGGTTACCACATGGGCGACCGCACCCTCTACCTGCGCCTGCCCAACTTCAAGGGCAACGACGTCCGCACCATGCAGAACGCGCTGTCCATCCTCGGCTTCTCCTGCGGGGAGATCGACGGCTGCTTCGGCGCCCACACCGAGGCGGCTGTCAAGCAGTTCCAGGACAACGTGGGCATGCTGGCCGACGGCATGTGCTTCCAGGACACGTTCCAGGCCATCTGGCGCCTCTACCACGTGTGGGGCGGCAAGGAGGCCCAGGGGCCGGTGCCCCAGGCGGGCATCGGCTTCGCCCGGGCGGCCTCCGTGCTCGAGGACAACGACCTGGCCCTGTTCGCCGACGGGCCCATCGCCCGCACGGTGGCCGGCCGCATCTGGAACCTCGCGAGCGCCACGAGCGAGGACTCCGGCCTCGCCCTCTACAACAGCCTCGACGAGGTGCCCGGGGATGTGACCGCCATCNTCGAGCTCGTCTGCGACGACCCGGAGGCCCAGCCGGGCGTGACCTCCGTGCACGTGGACCGCTGCGGCGACNACCTCCCGCGGCGCCTGCGCACCTCCCTGGCCGCCAGCCGGCACCGCCCGCCCTACGTGCGCATNCAGCTGCCGGCCGACGCCAACGAGTACGACGGCAGCTTCACGAGCAACCGCGCCCAGATGATCGCGAGCGTGATCCTGGACGCTGTCTGCGCGGCCTTCGAAGAGGCGTAGAGAACCCGGCATCGGGAGAAAAAGGCGGGACCCCCTCCCCTTCCGGGGCGGGGGTCCCGCCTCTCTTATCGGCCCGACCCGGGCTACCGGACGAGGGCGACGACCCGCTCCCCTGCCCTGACAGGGCCCGGGGCCACCGGCGTGACGGCGCCGTACTCGGCGGAGTTGGAGACGAGCACCATCACCTCGTCGGGATGGCCGGCCGCCGCGATGGCGTCGGGGTCGAACCCCAGCAGCGGCTGCCCCGCCCTCACGGCATCGCCCTGGGAGACGTAGGCCGTGAAGCCCTCCCCCTCCATGGCCACGGTGTCCACGCCCACATGCACGAGGACCTCCGTGCCGTCTGCCGTCTCGAGCCCGACGGCGTGGCCGGAGCCCACCAGGGCGGCCACAGTGCCGTCCACGGGCGAGAAGACCGTCCGCCCGCTCGNCCTCACGGCGAGCCCCTGCCCCAGGAGCCCCTGGGAGAACGCGTCGTCGGGGACGTCCGCGAGAGCGACCGCCTCACCGTCGACCGGCGAGAGCACAGTCAGGGGCTCCCAGTGGCACGGCACCGCGTCGGGCCTCGCCGGCCCTTTCTTGAACCTGTCAAAGAGACCCATGGCCTCTCCTCTCTGAAAAATGGGGTGCCCGCCCTGCGGGACGGGCACCCGGACGGTCGCTACACCAGCTTCTCGTCCTTCTTGCAGAAGGCGTACCCGAGCACCGCCCCGAGCACGGTGGAGATGCCGAGGCCGATCATGGCGTTCACGAAGTTCATCATGTCGGCCGAGATGAAGGCGGGGAAGGTCACCACGGAGCCGAACACGAAGGCGGTGGTGTGCACCTGCAGGAGGCCGAGGACCGCGCCGCCCACGGCGCCCGCGACTATCTGGGCCAGGAAGAGGCGCTNGTTCTTCACAAGCAGGCCGAAGAGCGTGGGCTCGATGAAGGCGGAGAGCACGATGGTGATCACGCCGGTGAGGGAAAAGCTCTTCACGTCGCGGTCCTTGGCCTTGAGGAAGACGCCGAGGGCGACGCCGATGACGGCGAAGTTGCAGGCGAAGGTCATGGGGCAGATGTAGTCCATGCCATTCTGCGCGANGTTGTTGATCATGATGGNGTTCACGGCCCNGTGCATGCCCACGGAGACGAGCACCGACCAGCCGCCGCCCACCACGGCGCCGGCGACCATGCCGGACACACCGAGGAGCCAGTTGACGCCCGCGGCGATGACCTCGCCGCCGTACACGCCGATGGGGCCGATCACGATCATGGTCAGGGGGACCATCACGACGAGCGACACGAGGGGCGTGACGACGAGCTGCAGGTCCTCCGGCACCTTGGAGTCGAGAAGCTTGAAGAGGTGGCTGTAGACCCAGATGGCCAGGATGATGGGGATGACGGTGGAGCTGTAGTTCATGAGCACGACGGGGATGCCGAAGAAGTCGCCCATGGCGCCGTTGCCCACGTCGCCCATGAGGCCCAGGAAGTCCGGGTAGATGAGGGCCGCGCCGATGAGGGCCGAGATGTAGNGGTTGGCGCCGAAGCGCTTGGCCGCGCTCACGGCGAGGAGCACAGGGAGGAAGTAGAACNCGGCCATCGACGCGGAGTAGAGGATCGTGTAGGTGCTCGAGCCCTCCGTGATCCACCCCAGCTGGGTGCACAGGATCAGGAGGCCGCGGAGCACGCCGGAGCCGGCCAGGGGGGCCAGAAGCGGCGAGAAGATCGCCGAGATGGCGCTGAACACATTGGTGACGGGGCTGCCGCCCTCGTCGACGGCCACGGCCGTCTCGGCGGCGCCGCCCGTCACCAGCGGCTGGAACCGCTCGTAGAGCTTGGGCACGTTGATGCCCACGAGGATCTGGTACTGGCCCGACCCGTGGGCCACGTTNGGGATGCCGTCNAGGGCGCGGATGGCGTCGTCGTCGGCCAAGGACTCGTCCTTGAGGATGAGGCGCAGGCNCGTGGCGCAGTGGGAGACGTTCGCGACGTTCTCGGGGCCGCCGACGTACTCGAGGATCCTCTCGGCCGTCACTTTGTAGTCCATCGTGGTTTCCTCTCTCCGTTTCTCCGGGGCTCACTTCATGAAGGCGTCGAGCACGAGGCGGCTCACGCCCACGCCGTCGTTGGCGTCCACGGCGGCCTGGATGCGGTCGAGGCCCAGGCGGTCGATGGTCTCGTCGATGCGGCGCACCATGGCGACGNTGGCCGCGCACTCGGCGGCCGCGCGCTCGCGCTTGGGGAAGGTGTCGAAGTAGACGGCGTGGTCGAAGCCGTGCTTCTTCACGTAGTAGAGGAACTCGAGGGTCTGGGGCAGGGTGACGGTGCCCACCATGAGGCCGTCGTCGAAGCGCCCGTAGCCGTCGTTGNGGTGGACGCCGAAGAGGCGCCCCCTGGAGCCGAGGATGTCGGCGCCGTACGCGGGGTTGTCATGCTTCATGAGCATGTGGCAGTAGTCGAGGGTGGCGCCGATGTTGGGGCGGTCGATCTCGTCGATCATGGCGAGCACGAGCCCGAAGCTGTCGATGAAGGCGAAGGAGCGCTCCTCGAAGGGCTTGTACTCGATGGAGAAGAGCACGTCGGGGGCGTAGTCGCAGAGCTCGCGGAAGGCCGAGGCGACGGCGTCCCACATGCGGCGGTAGTCGGCCTGGAAGGGGTAGTCGAAGCCGTCGAAGCCCAGCCAGAGGGTGACCACCCTGCCGCCGATGGCACGGCAGTAGTCGGTGCCCTCCTTGGCGAGGGCGAGGGCGTCGGCGGCGACCGCAGGGTCGGCGTTGCCGAACTCGCCGTTGAGGAAGTGCCTGCGGAAGCGCACCGCGACGCCGTTGGCCTCGAGCCCGTTGGCGTCGAGCATGGCCTTGAGGTCGGCCGCGAGCAGGCCCTCCACATGCTCGGGATAGTTGAAGTCGCAGTGGGTGAGGCCGAGCCCCGAGAACTCCTGGAGCACGGAGGCGAGGTCGCCGTCCGCCTCCGAGAGGAACGAGTTGATGCGGGTGGCCAGTTTCATGGGGCGTCTCCTTCTCTTCCGTCAATTCCTGTCAACCACATTCATTCGCGGTCGTTGAGAAGAACTATACCGTCACAAACTTTCACTCAGAGTTGGAAACTGTCATTTCCTGTCATGCAAGGTCATTCCATGGGATGAACGGTAGGTAATCTCCCGCGAGCGGTAGATTTCNNTCATGGACGGTCATGTACAGTCATAGACAGTCGACCACCGGGCCGAGAAGGCCCCNTCGGGAACACGAGGGCCCATGATCCCCTACAAGCGTCAGCAGACCATCCTCGACCTCCTCTCCCAGGAGGAGGTCGTGCGCTTCTCCGACATACAGGAGCTCCTGCCCGAGGTGTCGGAGTCGACGCTCCGGCGCGACGTGCGCGAGCTCGAGGCGGACGGCANGCTCCAGCGCCTGAGCGGCGGCGCCGTGAAGGCCGCCGNCGGCCCCCGCGAGACACCCATCAGCGNCAAGGCGGNCATCCACGTGGGTGAGAAGCGCGCCATCGCGGCGGCGGCGGCCGCCCTCGTGGANGACGGCGAGACGGTCTACNTGGACNCCGGGTCCACCTGCTCGGCCCTGCTCGCCCTCCTCATGGCGAGGCCGGTCACGGTGGTCACCACCAACGCCGACGCGTTCTCCCTCGCAGGTGCCGACCCCTGCGCCACCCTCGTGATGCTGGGCGGCATCCTGAGCCCCGACCTCTCCTCCGTGTACGGCCCCATGACCGAGGAGAACGTCGGGCGCTTCGTGTTCGACCGGGCGTTCCTGGGGGCCAACGGCGTCGACGTCAGGTTCGGGGTCACCACGCCGAGCATGCAGGAGTCCAACAAGAAGCAGGTGGTGGCCGAGCACGCCAAGGAGACCTACGTGCTCGCCGACTCCTCCAAGTTCGGGGAGGTCCTAAACGTCAGGGTGCTCCCGCTGGACCGNGTCACGGTCGTCTCCGACCGCAGCGACCCCGCGGNCGNCGCCGAGACGCGCGTCATCACNGCCTGAGCCTCCAGCACCGCCGACGATACGTGCATGAAAAAAGGCCGCCGGCGGTTGCCGGGCGGCCTGCCGCGCGCTGGCGGNGNCAGAGGGATTCGAACCCCCATAACTGGTACCANNAACCNGGGTCCTGACCGTTGGACGATGCCCCTGTGGGAGGCAAGTGTACCACGGGCTCCCCACGGCCTCNCCGAAGCGGCTCCTATCTGCGTTATCATGCAAGGCGTTCATGCATCTGTGCCGCGAGTTCAACGGCCGCGGCCCGTTGCCCAGGAGGCACCCTTCTATGGCATTCACCGCCATCGTCCTCGCCGCCGGCGAGGGCACCCGCATGAAGTCCAAACACCCCAAAGTGGCCCACAGGATGCTCGGCCGTCCCCTCGTGGTCTGGGCGGTCGAGGCCGCCCGCCAGGCGGGCGCGGACCGCGTCGTCGTGGTCGTGGGCAACGGCGCCGAGGAGGTCAGGGAGCTCCTCGCCGACGAGAACGTCGAGTGCGTGCTCCAGGGCGAGCGCCTCGGCACCGGCCACGCACTCAAGGTCGCCCTCGACGAGACGGGCGTCGCCTCGGGGTGCGTGGCCGTGCTGTACGGGGACACGCCCCTCGTGGAGCCCTCCACCATCGCCGCCCTCACCGACCAGGTGACCGACGGCGGCCGCGCCGCCGCCGTGCTCACCATGGCGCCCGAGGACCCCACCGGCTACGGCCGCATCGTCCTCGACGACGCCGGCGAGGTCGTGGCCATCGTGGAGCACAAGGACTGCACCNAGGAGCAGCGCGCCAGCCTCACCGAGTGCAACTCCGGCGTCTACGCCTTCGACGGCGCCCAGCTGGCCGCCCACATCGGCGAGATCGGCAACGACAACGTCCAGGGCGAGTACTACATCACCGACATGGTGGAGATCCTCAAGGGCCACAGCCTCTCNGTCACCGCCGTGCACGTGGAGGACGACACCGAGATGCTCGGCGTCAACTCGCGCACCCAGCTCGCCGAGGCCACCAAGGTCATGCAGCGCCGCATCAACGGCCGGCTCATGGCCGAGGGCGTCACCATGCTCGACCCCGACCTCGTGTGGGTGGGCCCCGGCGTCACCGTGGGCCGCGACACCGAGCTCCTGCCCGGCACCTACCTGTGGGGCTCCACCTCCGTCGGCGAGGACTGCGTCGTGGGCCCCGACTCCCGCCTCACCGACACCTCGGTGGGCGACCGCTGCACCGTCGACGAGACCGTGGCCGAGGGCGCCCTCATCGAGAACGACGTCTCCTGCGGCCCCCGCGCCTACCTGCGCCCCGGCACCCACATGCTGGACGGCNCCAAGGCCGGCACCCACGTGGAGATCAAGAAGTCNNCAATCGGGCGCGGCTCCAAGGTCCCGCACCTCTCCTACATCGGCGACACCGCCATGGGCGACGACGTCAACGTGGGGGCCGGGTCGATCACCTGCAACTACAACGGCTACGAGAAGAACCCCACCACCATCGGCGACCGGGCCTTCNTCGGCTCCAACACCATGATGGTGGCCCCCGTGAACCTGGGCTCCGACGTCATAACCGGGGCCGCCAGCTGCATCGTCGAGGACGTTCCTGACGGCGCCCTGGGCATCGCCCGGGCNCGTCAGACCAATGTCGAAGGGTACGCCGCCAAGCGCGACGCCAGCCGAGAGTCGTAGAGAAAGGCGACCATGAACCAGGATCAGGACCTCAACAAGATCACACCGATGACCAAGCGCTTCAAGCTCTACACCGGTTCCAGCAACCCGGTGTTNGCCCAGCGCATCGCCGACCTGCTCGGCGTCGAGCTCTCGGGGCTCCTCCTCGAGAAGTTCGCCAACGGCGAGATCTACGCGCGCTTCGACGAGTCGGTGCGCGGGGCCGACGTCTTCTTCATCCAGTCCATCGTGGGCGCCAACGTCAACGACATGATGATGGAGACCCTCATCACCGCCGACGCCGCCCGCCGCGCCTCCTGCCNCACCTTCACGGCGGTCATNCCCCACTACGGCTACGCCCGCCAGGACCGCAAGGCAGCCCCCCGCGAGCCCATCACGGCCCGCCTCGTGGCCAACCTCCTCGAGACCGCCGGCGTCGACCGCGTGGTCACCCTCGACCTCCACCAGAACCAGATCCAGGGCTTCTTCAACATCCCGGTGAACCACATCACCGCCATGCCCCTCTTCGGCGAGTACTACAACGCCATGGACTTCNACACCGACGAGCTCGTGGNGGTCTCACCCGACGTGGGCCGCGCCAAGGCCGCCAANAAGCTCTCCGACATGCTCGGCTGCTCACTGGCCATCGCCCACAAGGGNCGCCCCAAGCACNNCCAGGCCGCCGTCNCCGGAATCATCGGCGACATCAAGGGCAAGACCTGCATCATCAACGATGACATGATCGACACCGCCGGCACCCTCTGCGCCAGCGTCCGCGAGCTCAAGAAGCTCGGCGCCGGCGACATCTACGTCTGCGCCACCCACGGCATCTTCTCGGGCCCCGGCGTGGAGCGCATCGAGGACGCCCCCATCGTGGAGTGCGTGGTCACCGACGCCGTGCCCCTGGACCCCGCCTGCCACGACGGCAAGATCAAGACCATCTCGGTGGCCGACGAGTTCGCCGAGTGCATCCAGCGCATCTACAACGAGGTGAGCGTGAGCGGCATGGTGGGCGCCGACATGAACCTCTAGGGTCGGCGACCTCGCCCCCCGAGTATGGGACCCTGGCCCCGCCCCCGTCTCCCTCAGGAGGGGACGGGGGCTTTCTGTGTCTCCCGGGCGCGGGCAGGCACCGACCGGCCGGGTTCGGCCCCGTGCCCCACGGTGGCGGCCGCAGCTCCGGGCCCGTGGCACCGCCATAAAGGCCAGCCGCGCCACGGCGGCGAGGAGCCATCCCCGTTTTGCCAGAAGGCCGCGCCACGGTGGCGCGGAGGGCAACGGCACCGGGCCCATGGCGGCCCCGCCTCCCCGCAATGGCGCCGTGGGCCATACTGGACACGTCACCTCCTCGACAGCAAGGAGCACCATGGCAGCAAGGAACCACGACCAGGCCCCCACCGGCGGCAAAAGGCCCCGGGGGGCCAACCCATCCAAGGCACCCGTGCCCATCGGCATGGTCGTGGGGCTCGGCAACCCCGGGGACGAGTATGCCGAGACCCGGCACAATGCCGGCTTCCAGGTGGTGGACCTCCTCGCCGAGCGATGGGGGGCCGGCTATTGGAAGCAGGATGCCGGCGCCCTCGTCGCCCCCTGCACCGTCGAGGGGCAGACGGTGCTCCTCGCCAAACCCCAGAGCTTCATGAACACGAGCGGCGGCCCCGTCTCCAAGCTGGCCCGGGAGCACCGGGTGCAGCCCGAGGGTATCCTCGTGGTCCACGACATGCTCGACATCCCCGCAGGTGCGGTCAAGTACAAGGCGGGCGGCGGCCTCGACGGCCACAACGGCCTGCGCTCCATCGCCGACAAGCTCAAGACCCGCGACTTCAAGCGGGTGGAGGTGGGCATCGGGCGCCCGCCGNGACGCATGGACCCGGCCGACTTCGTGCTGAGGACCCTCAAGGGCAGNTTCCTGGAGGAGTTCGGGCTCACGGTGGCCGACGCGGCCGACCTGGGGGAGCGGGAGCTCAGGCGGCAGGGGCAGGCCTGAGCCCCGTCGACGCCGCCCATAACGCCACCGTGGCGCGGCCGCACCCCCGTTTTGCCGAGACACCCCGCCACAGCGGCGCGTCGTCGCCCGCATACCGCCCGGAGAGGCCCATGGAGATCAGCGGCACCAACTTCAAGCTGGAGGAGTACCTGCGCTATGCGAGCCCCGCGGAGGCCCCCGTCATCGAGTACGTGGTGGGCGACGTGGAGCGGGCGGCGGGCCTCACCGTGCGCTCCATGGCCGANGCCACGGGCGCATCGGTGTCCACCATCATGCGCCTGGTCCACAAGCTCGGTTACAGGGGTTACCGCGACTTCCAGCAGGCCCTGATCTACGACCTCGCCGTGCGGCGCCGCTCGGCCCGGGCCTCCATGGGCGACGTGGGCCGGAGCGACTCCACCCGGTCGGTGATCCACAAGCTCAGCAGCCGCACCGTCCACGCCCTCGACGCCACCGCCGTGGCCCTCGACGTCTCGGCCGTGGACCGGGCGGCCTACCTGGTGGGCCACGCCAAGAACGTGGTGCTCTTCGGCATGGGGGCGTCCCAGATCGTGGCCGAGGACCTNGGCCTCAAGCTCCTCCGGGCCAACATCCCGTGCACCTGCAACGCCGACTGGCACGCCCAGCTCCTCGCCGCCAAGAACATCGGCCCCGACGACGTGGCCGTGGCCTTCAGCTACTCCGGGGAGACCCGCGAGGTGGTGGAGTGCGCCCGACGCTGCAAGGAGGCCGGCGCACCGGTCATCTCGGTCACGGCGGCCGTGAGCGGCCACGGGCTGCTCCCCTACACCGACGTCGCCCTCTGCGTCGCCGCGAGCGAGCACNGCCTGAGGAGCGGCGCCATGGCCAGCCGCATCGCCCAGCTTCACGTGGTGGACATCCTGTTCACCGTGGTGGCCCTGCGCGACTACGACGCCGCCTCCCAGCGCTTTGCCGGCAACTACCACCACAAGGCCCTCGGGGAGGCCGAATAGGGGCACCGCTCGGGGCACCTGGGCCCATGCTGTGAACTCAAANTGGAATAGCACCACCCTCCCATTCTGCCGACGGTAGCGCTCTGTCGGCAGACGGCCTTNNCCGGCCCTTCTTTTTTCCATGGCGCGGTACAAAGACGTCATTTACCGATGGCAAGACNNACACCTTGTGAGAACGGCGACGATAGGGGGCGACAGAAAGCGACAACGAAGGGAGGAGCTTTGGTCGATCTCGAATCCCTCGTGACCGAGAGTCCCAACCCCGCGACATCCGACCTCGACACCATGAGCCCCCTGGAGGTGGCCCGGGCCATGAACCGGGAGGACCGGGAGGTGGCCCGGGCCGTGGGCGAGGTGCTCGACCGGGTNGCNCAGGCCATCGCCTGGGGCAGGGACGCCCTGGCCGCCCAGGGGCGCATCGTCTACGTGGGGGCCGGCACGTCGGGGCGCCTCGGGGTCCTCGACGCCGTGGAGTGCCGCCCCACCTTCGGGGTGCCCGACGGCGTGGTGGTTGGCCTCATCGCCGGGGGCGCCCCGGCATTCACCCAGGCCGTGGAGGGGGCGGAGGACGACGAGGGCCTCGGCGCCTCCGACATCGACGGGCTCTCGGTGGGCGCCTCCGACATGGTGGTGGGCCTTGCCGCCAGCGGGCGCACCCCCTACGTGGCCGGTGCCCTCCGGCGGGCCCGGGAGCGCGGGGCGCGCACCGTGGCCGTGGCCTGCACCCGCCCCTCCCTCATCGGCACCATGGCCGGGCTCGCCATCGAGGTCTCCTGCGGCCCGGAGGTGCTCACCGGCTCCACCCGGCTCAAGGCCGGCACGGCCCAGAAGATGATCCTCAACATGATCTCGACGGGCTCCATGGTGGGCACGGGCAAGGCCTTCGGCAACCTCATGGTGGACGTGCAGCCCACCAACGAGAAGCTCCGGGCCCGGGCCCTGTCCATCGTGGAGCAGGCCTGCGGCACGGACGCCTCCCGGGCGGAGGCGGCCTTGGAAGACGCCGGCGGCATGGCCAAGCCGGCCATCGTCTCCATCCTCGCCGATGTCGACGCCAAGACCGCCGACACCCTGCTCGCCCAGGCCTCCGGCGACGTNCGCCGGGCCAAAGCCCTTGCCCAAGACACCCGACAGGAACAGGAGATGCGATGAACCAGGAGACCGCGCTCGAGAAAGCCTTCGCCATCGTGGCCATCGGCGGCAACGCCAAGGGGGAGGCCTACGAGGCCCTCGCGGCAGCCGAGGAGGGGCGCTTCGACGAGGCCGACAAGGCCCTCGCCCAGGCAGAGCAGGACCTCGTGGACGCCCACAACATCCAGACCGAGTTCATCCAGCGGTCCGCCGCCGGAGAGGACATCCCCCTCGCCATGATCTTCGTCCACGCCCAGGACCACCTCATGTGCGCCCTCGAGGCCCAGTCGCTCATCGGGCACCTGGTGGCTCAGGCCAAGCGCATCGACGCCCTGGAGCGGCGCGTCGAGGCCCTCGAGGGGCACGACCGTGGCTAGGGCGGCCGGCACGCCGGACCTCGCCCGCCGCTGGCTCGGGGAGACCGACTACGACATTCCCCGCTTCGGCTTCGTGAGCGCCGCCGTGGTCACCGCCTCCCTCGTCATCGCCGTCTTCGTCGTCCCGGCCCTCACCGCCCCGCTGGCCCCGTCCCTCCCGCTGGCCACGCCCGTGGCCCAGGGCCTGCTCGTGGGCTTCTCCGTGGCCGTCATGGAGTTCTTCCACGAGAACGACCGCGGGCCCTGCCCCGGTTTCTGGTTCGTGGCGGCGGCCCTCTCTGCGGCCCTCGCCGNTGTGTTCTGCGTCCTGTTCGTCTGACCCGCACCCCAGCCGTCAAGGAAAGGAGCATGTCATGAAGGTTCTCGTCGTCTGCTCGGGAGGCATGTCCTCCACCATCGCCGAGGACGCCCTGAGGAAGGAGGCGGCCAAGCGCGGCCTCACCCTCGAGGTGGCCGCCTGCGGCACCTCGGCCCNCGAGGACGAGCTCAAGGAGGGCTACGACGCGGTTCTGGTGGCGCCCCAGGTGCGCCACCGGTTCAAGGAGCTCGCCGCCACCTGCGAGGCGGCCTCCGTGCCCGTGTGNCTCATCCAGCCCATGGCCTACAGCCCCATGGGCGGCCCCAAGCTCTTCGCGCAGCNCGCCGAGCTTCTGCCCGACCTGGCCTAAGGCCTTCGCCACCCACGACCCTAAGGAGTACCCATGGCCGCATTCGAGTCCATGTCCACCTGGATCGACGAGCANCTCGCCGGCCCCATGGCCCGCGTGGCCGAGCAGAGGCATCTACGTGCCATCCGCGACGGCATCGTCTCCACCCTCCCGCTCATCATCGTGAGCTCGTTCCTCATGGTCATCGCCTTCGCCTACAACCAGATGCCCGCCGACTGGGCCCTGGCCGCGTGGCTCAAGGCCAACGCCGTCAAGATCCTGCTGCCCTACCGCATGTCCATGTACATCCTGTCGCTCTACGCCTGCTTCGGCATCGGCTACTCCCNGGGCCGCTCCTACAAGGTGGACGGCCTCATGAGCGGCCTACTGTCGGTCATGGCCATGCTGCTCACCATCGTGCCGGTGATGATGCCCGACCTCGACGACGCCATCAACGCCGCCCTGGCCGCCTCCCCCCTGGCCGACGCGGGCTTCCCCGACGCCATGGCCGCCGTCAACGGCGCCTACGTCATGAACATGAACTACCTGGGCACCGGCCAGCTCTTCGTGGCCATCATCGCCGCCTTCGCCGCGGTGGAGATCTACCGCCTCTGCGTGCAGCACAGGCTCACCATCAAGATGNCGGCCCAGGTCCCCGAGGCCGTCTCCAATTCCTTTGCCGCCCTCATCCCCACGGCCATCGTCTTCTTCCTGTTCTCCGCGGTGTGCATCTGGGGCGGCTTCAACATCCACGACTTCATCACCGCGCTGATCATGCCCCTGGTCTCCGGCGTCNACACCCTGGGCGCCGCCCTGGTGGTGGTCTTCCTCGAGATGCTCTTCTGGTTCTTCGGCATCCACGGCAGCTCCGTGGTCTACTCCATCGCCCGTCCCCTCTGGCTGGTGNTNCTCGATGAGAACGCCGCCGCCTACGCCGCCGGCACCGCCCTGCCCCACGTGGTGTCCGAGCCCTTCTTCCAGTGGTTCGTCCAGATAGGCGGATCCGGCTGCACCATCAGCCTCGCCATCCTGCTGCTGTTTGCCTCCCGTTCCAAGTACGGCAAGATGATGGGCAAGGCCACCATCGTGCCCGCCGTCTTCAACATCAACGAGCCCCTGATGTTCGGCGTGCCCCTGGTGCTCAACCCCACGATGATGATCCCGCTCATCCTGGTCCCCGTNGTCNACGTCCTGATCTCCTACCTCTGCCTGTCGGTGGGGCTGGTGGGCCGGTTCGTGGGCGCCATCGTCCCCTGGACGCTGCCCGGGCCCGTGGGCGCGTTCCTGGCCTGCGGCGGCGACTGGCGGGCCGCCGTGCTCTCCGTGGTGCTCATCGCCGTCGGCGTGGCCATCTACTACCCGTTCTTCCGCGCCTGGGAGAAGCAGGTCATCGCCGAGGAGAAGGCCGACGAGGCCGAGGCCGCCTAGGCCGAGACGACCCATCGCCCGACGAAACCCATGGCCCGGCCCCGGCCGGGCCTTCTCCGAGAGGACCATCCATGTACGTGGCAACGGTCGACGCCGGGGGGACCCGGACACGCTTCGAGCTTCGGGGGCCCGACGGCACGGTGAGGTGCTCCCATGCCGGCACCACCNGCCACCCGGCCCAGGTGGGCCTCGACGCCATGGCCCGCATGCTGCGCGAGGGCGTGGAGCGCGTGGCCTCGGCCGCGGGGGCGCCCATGGCGTCCACCGCGGTCTCCCTGGGCGTGGCCGGCTATGGTCCCGGCCGCGAGGGGGCCGTCGAGACCGCCCTGGAAGACGCCTTCGGCGACGCGGCGGCGCTGCTCGTGGCCAGCGACGCCGAGGTCGCACGGGTCGGCGCCCTGGGAGGTGCCGACGGCGTGCTCGTGGTGGCCGGGACCGGGTCTATCGCCGTGGGCTCCTTCGACGGGCTCCCGGTGCGCGTGGGCGGCTGGGGCTGGCCCGTGGGCGACGAGGGGTCCGGGGCCTGGCTGGGCCGCGAGGCGGTGGGCCTGGTCCTGCGCCGCCACGT